>NZ_LBJW01000101.1:0-221703 GCF_028128865.1 Bradyrhizobium sp. CCBAU 11357
GGAGTTTGAATCAGAAATCGCCCCCTCTGGGAACCCCGATTCCAGTCAAAAACAACATGCTCTAGACCCGCTGTCATTGCGAGCGAAGCCAAGCAATCCAGAGTTCCTTCGCGGAGAGATTCCTGGATTGCTTTGCTGCGCTCGCAATGACGGCGGAGAGAGCCTCACCAGTTCCGCAAGACCGCTAGCACCGCCACCCCGAACAACGCGGCAGCGCCGAGCACGAAGCCGAACACGAACGGCCAGAGGCGCGAGCGGCGCGGCGGCGCGGCGGCCGGGGCCTGCGGTTCGGGCGCGATCACCATCGCACGCTCGCGCTCGATCATGCGGCGCGCGACATAGTCGGTGACGGCCTCGACGATCACGGCGGTGTCGTGCGATTCGGCGAGCACGATGCGGCCGAAGCGGGTGTCCTGGACGAATCGGTACATCCGCTTGTCGCGGCCCATCACGATGTGGGCGACGACGTCGATCCACAGCCGCGGCGTATCGCCCTGGCTGATGCCGCGGTCGAACAGGTCGATCTGATCGGGCACCTGCGCGAACAGGGGATCGAGCGCGTCGTTGAGGATCTCGAGCCGCGCCACCTCGGCGTCGCGCAAATCGACGACGACGCCGGTCCGGTCGGCCGCCTCGATCCGCGCGCGCAGCAACGCATCGCGCAGCCGCACCGGGCGCGGCTGGCCGGGATGGGTCCCGCTGGTCTCGGGCTCTGACATTGTCGGCCTCGTCTTCGACTTATCCCCATTAACCTATCAGCAACCAAACCCTCCGCAAAGGCCCACAATTCCAGAGACTTACGGCACCCACAGCCGTTTCGCCTGTGCCAAAAGCAGACGATCCCACCCAGGCTTGAGGCCTGGATGGGACCATCCGTCCTTGGACGTCTTCTTGTTTCAGATTGTTTCAGCTCGGCAGCTGCCGATCAGGCTGCCGGGGCGCGCTGCGGCTCTTCCACGATCGAGAAGCGGACGCCGGCCTTGTGGCGGCTCTCTTCCGACACCTCGCGCCAGCAGTCCTCGGCTTCCTTGCGGGTCTTGAACGGACCTTTGACCTGGGCCGAGCCTTCGACGAGCTTGTGGAAGTTCATCGAGCCGAACTCGCCGCCGATCACCCAGAAATTGCTGCCTTTGGTCATTGTCAGTCTCCTGTTGAGGTGCGTGACCGGTCTGGACTCCAACCTGGCGTCCAGACCGGTCCGATCCGCCGTTAGCCGAACTGGTTCATGGTGTTGTGGGCGCCGCCCGCCTTCAGGGCAGCTTCGCCCGCGAAGTACTCCTTGTGGTCGTCACCGATGTCGGAGCCGGCCATGTTCTGGTGCTTCACGCAGGCGATGCCCTGACGGATCTCGGCGCGCTGGACGTTCTTGACGTAGCCGAGCATGCCCTGCTCGCCGAAATACTCGCGGGCGAGATTGTCGGTCGAGAGCGCCGCCGTGTGATAGGTCGGCAGCGTGATCAGGTGGTGGAAGATGCCGGCGCGCTTGGCCGAATCCGCCTGGAAGGTGCGGATGCGCTCGTCGGCTTCCTTCGCCAGCGGCGTGTCGTCGTACTCCGCCTTCATCAGCTCGGCACGGTCGTACTTGCTGACGTCCTGGCCCGCTTCCTTCATCGCGTCGTAGACCTGCCAACGGAAGTTGAGCGTCCAGTTGAACGACGGCGAGTTGTTATAGGCGAGCTTGGCGTTCGGCACCACCTTGCGGATGCGGTCGACCATGCTGGCGATCTGCTCGATATGCGGCTTCTCGGTCTCGATCCAGAGCAGGTCGGCGCCGTTCTGCAGCGAGGTGATGCAATCGAGCACGCAGCGGTCTGCACCGGTGCCGGGACGGAACTGGTAAAGGTTGGAGGGCAGCCGCTTCGGGCGCATCAACTTGCCGTTGCGGTTGATGATGACGTCGCCGTTCTTGGCGTTCTCCGCGGTGATTTCCTCGCAATCGAGGAAGCTGTTGTACTGGTCGCCGATGTCGCCGGGCTTGTGGCTGACCGCGATCTGCTGCGTCAGGCCGGCGCCGAGCGAGTCGGTGCGGGTCACGACGATGCCGTCTTCGACGCCGAGCTCGAGGAAGGCGTGGCGGCAGGCGCGGATCTTCGCCAGGAAGACGTCATGCGGCACGGTGACCTTGCCGTCCTGGTGACCGCACTGCTTCTCGTCGGAGACCTGGTTCTCGATCTGCAGCGCGCAGGCACCCGCCTCGATCATCTTCTTGGCGAGCAGATAGGTCGCTTCCGCGTTGCCGAAGCCGGCATCGATGTCGGCGATGACGGGGACGACGTGGGTCTGGAAGTTGTCGATCTTCTCGATCAGCTCCTTCTCGCGGGCCTTATCGCCTTCCTTGCGCGCCTTGTCGAGCAGACGGAAGATGTCGTTGAGCTCGCGCGAATCCGCCTGACGCAGGAAGGTGTAGAGCTCCTCGATCAGCGCCGGCACCGAGGTCTTCTCGTGCATCGACTGGTCGGGCAGCGGACCGAACTCGGAGCGCAGCGCCGCAATCATCCAGCCCGAGAGATACAGATAGGTGCGGTCGGTCTTGCCGCCGAAGTGCTTCTTGACCGAGATCAGCTTCTGCTGGGCGATGAAGCCGTGCCAGCAGCCCAGCGACTGCGTGTACTTGGTGGGGTCCTTGTCATAGGCGGCCATGTCGGCGCGCATCACGGCCGCGGTGTAGCGGGCGATGTCGAGGCCGGTCTTGAAACGGTTCTGCAGGCGCATGCGCGCGACGGCCTCGGCCGACACGCCGTTCCAGGTCGGTTGGGTCTCGAGGAGCGCCTGAGCCGCCTTGACCTCGTCCTGATACGAGGACGGACCCTGGAGGGTGCTGATATCGCGGGGCTGGTAATTCATGTGCCTGATCCTTTCGCTGACGACGGCAATGAGCCATCGACATTCTTGACAATGCATTGCGAGATGCGTGTCAGGAAGCTAAACGCGAAAAGACAAAGTTCGTATAGATGGCTTGTTTTTTATTGGTGATGTCATGTAACATCTGAACGTGTAATAGATGTTATTTTGTAAATCTTAGTATAGGTCAGCCATTCTGACCTTGATGAGCTTGGAGATCTGAGACATGCCCGCCGAGTCCGGCAAGAAACTGTTCGTCGGCCCGCGCTTCCGGCGGATCCGGCAGCAATTGGGGCTGTCGCAGACCCAGATCGCCGAGGGGCTCGGGATCTCGCCGAGCTATGTCAACCTGATCGAGCGGAACCAGCGCCCGGTGACCGCACAGATCCTGCTGCGGCTGGCCGAGACCTATGACCTCGATTTGCGCGACCTCGCCACTGCCGACGAGGACCGCTTCTTCGCCGAGCTGAACGAGATCTTCTCCGATCCCTTGTTCCGGCAGATCGACGTGCCCAAGCAGGAGCTGCGCGACCTCGCCGAGCTCTGCCCCGGCGTCACCCACGCGCTGCAACGGCTCTACGCCGCCTATACCGAGGCGCGCCAGGGCGAGACGCTGGCGGCGGCGCAGATGGCCGACCGCGACGTCGGCACGCGCTTTGAAGCCAATCCGGTCGAGCGCGTGCGCGAGCTGATCGAAGCCAACCGCAACTATTTTCCGGAGCTGGAGCAGGCCGCGGAAAACCTGCGCGACGAGCTGAACGTGCCCGCCGAGGGGCTGTACGCCGCGCTGGTCGCGCGCTTGCGTGAGAAGCACTCGATCCAGACCCGCATCATGCCGGTCGACGTGATGCGCGAGACGCTCCGCCGCTTCGACCGCCACCGCCGGCAGCTGCTGATCTCGGAGCTGGTCGATCCGCCCGGCCGCGCATTCCAGCTCGCCTTCCAGCTGGGCTTGGGGGAATGCGCTCAGGCCCTGGAGACCATCATCGGCCGTGCCGGCCCGCTGGACGACGCGCCGCGCCGGCTGTTCCGCATCACCCTCGGCAATTATTTCGCGGCCGCCGTGATGATGCCTTACCCGGCGTTCCTCGCGGCCGCCGAAGCGCTGAACTACGACATCCACGTGCTGGCACAGCGCTTCAATTCCGGCTTCGAGCAGGTCTGCCATCGCCTCACCACGCTGCAGCGGCCGAACGCGCGCGGCATTCCGTTCTTCCTCTTGCGCGTCGACAATGCCGGCAACGTCTCCAAGCGTTTCTCCTCCGGCACGTTCCCGTTCTCGAAATTCGGCGGCACCTGTCCGCTCTGGAACGTGCACTCGACCTTCGACACGCCGGATCGCCTGCTCAAGCAGGTGATCGAGCTGCCCGACGGCACGCGCTATTTCTCGATCGCGCAGATGGTGCGCCGCCCCGTGGCGCCGCATCCGCTGCCGCAGCCGCGCTTCGCCATCGGCCTCGGCTGCGAGATCCGCCACGCCGCGCGCCTGACCTACGCCACCGGCATGGACCTGGAGAAGGCCGAGGGCACCCCGATCGGCGTCAACTGCCGCCTCTGCGAGCGCGAGAACTGCGCCCAGCGCGCCGAGCCGCCGATCACGCGCACGTTGATTTTGGATGAGACGACGCGAAGGGTGTCGAGCTTTGCGTTCTCGAATGCAAGGGAGTTGTGAGGGGGCGCAGCTGCCTCCTCGTCATTGCGAGCGAAGCGAAGCAATCCAGACTGTCTCCGCGGTGACAGCCTGGATTGCTTCGTCGCCTGCGCAAAATTGCTTCGCAATTTTGTCGCGGGCTCCTCGCAATGACGCGAAGTCACGCCAGCGTATGCACGATCACCGGCCCCGCCACGGCGCGCGCGTCGCCGGCGAGCAGCGGGCCGAGATCCTTCTCGATCCAGGCGATGGCGCGCTTGTTCGCCTCCTCGGCCTGCTCGAACTTGTCGAAGATCGAGATCGCGGTGACCGTGTCGTCGCCGGCATAGACGACGTAATAGGCGCGGAAACCCTCGACGTCGCTGATGATGGGAACGGCGCCGTCCTTGATGCGGCGCGTCAGCTCTTCCGCGCTCCCGCTTTTCGCCTTGGCCTGACGGATGGCGGCATACATGGCATCCTCCCCTTCCGGCTGTCTGGACTTCCGGGCCTGTTGCCCGGAGGCGGATGTTACGCCGAACTGTGCCGCCGATCCACGCTTGGTTAATCCTCTCCTAATCCATCTCCGCGATCTGCAACCAACGGTTAAGCACGCCTCAACATCGGCGCCTTAGTCTCGCCGCACTCACTTTTCGCAAACAAGGGCGGCCTAATCTGCCGGGCGAAGTGACATCAGGGGGTTCATCATGCGCATTGCGTTGCTGCTGACCGCGACCATTGTCGGCGCGCTCTTTGCCAATCCGTCCAATGCCGGTTCGCTCGATGCCGACGCGGCGCAGTCGTTGCCGCCTGGCTTCCAGAGCTATCGCGGCTACATGTTCGACCTGTCGGAGAATTCCGACCGCAAGGACGTCGACAAGCTCACGGACAATCTGAAGCAGCAGATCGACGCCGTCGAAGCGGCCGGCCTGTCGCCCCGCGTGCTGCGCTTCTTCCGCACCGTGCCGATCATCGCGAGCGAGCTCGCCTGCCTCGATGAAGGCGCCGCAACCGCCTGCTACGGCCGCGTCGCCCCCAACGTCGAGCGCCGCGTGCCGCGGACGCTGACGGTGTGGGATCCTGCCAAGCAGCGCTGGACCAATCCGAATGCCGTCGACCTCGCGGTCGATTCCGGGCTCGGCGTGATCATGCTGCGGCCCGACATGATGCGCTACGAGAAGGAGGCCGTGCTGCTGCACGAGCTGCTGCATGCCTATCACGCGCGGCTGCTGCCCGACGGCTACGCCAACAAGGGCGTGATCGCCTATTACGCCCTGGCCAAGTCCAAGGATCTCTTGCCCAAGGAATCCTATGCGATGAAGAATCCCATGGAATTCTTTGCGGTGACCGCCAGCATCTTCCTGGCCGGCAAAAGCGAATTCCACGATCCGAAGTCGCGCGAGGCGCTCAAGGAGAAGATGCCGGACTATTACAAATACCTGGTCGGCGTGTTCGGTTTCGACCCCGAGCCGGCAGCCTCGAACGGCCCGGTCGCCTCGCTCAAGTGAGCGGAAGGCACCAAGCCGAGCCAAAGAGCCGCGCGAACAGCGCGGCTTTTTTGTTTCGCACGCCGGAAGCTGCGGATGACGCACCGCCGGGAATTGCCAAGGCGGGGTCCGATCTGCATAGTCCCGCCCGCATCGATAGCGTTTTTCGAAGGGGATGAGAGAACATGGCGGACGCCGACCTGGATGTCGTGATCCGGCAACTGGCCAGACAGCTGCATACGGGCCTGATGACCCGTGCCAAGGAGCGGCGGGATCGCTTCAACAGCCTTGCGGCCAAGGCCAAGGGCAAGGAGACCGGCGAGCGCTTCAAGATGATGGCCAAGGCCACCATGGAGCAGGCCAATGCGGCCGCCAAGCGCCTGCAGATGTCCGCCGACAACGTCGCCGACAGCTACGCGCGATCGATGCGCCTGGCCGCCAGCACGCCTGTTACGGTGAAGGCGAAGAAGGCAAAGGACGAGAAACCGGCGAAGAAGGCCGCAAAGAAAGCGAAAGCGAACAAGAAGACGTAGTCGTTGCACCTCCCTGATCGCCGCCGCGGGATTGGCGATCTGGAGGCTCGCCGGCCTGTCGCCTTATCATCTCTGGCTTGATCGGATCGCCGCGTTGCGCGTTTGCGACACGCTCCCGCGTGCCCGCCGCAATCGGGCGGCCGCGACCTCAAAGATTCCTCCCGCCCTAAAGCGCGATGCGATTAGGATGAATCGTCATCGCGCTTTAGGCTATTGATTGAGCATGATCTTTTCGGAAAACCGCTGCACACTTTTCCGGATCGTGCTTTAGGCATGTGCTGCTCGAACACAGTCGAGCGACATCCTCACATGTATCGCCTCAAGCTGTCGAGAAATCGCTGTTTCTCGCCAGGCGCGTAGCCTTGGGACGCTCCATAATAGGGTTCATTGAACTGGTTATATGGTGCAGCCCGGTACTGGATCGGCGGCCTCGGTGGCGCGTAGGTCTGGCGATGATGACGCCGAGAGTTCCCTCTGGCTGCCGCACCGGCGTAATACGGATTGAGGACGCACATCTGACCGTTTGCCGATGCCCTGCATTGGTCCATCGTCATGAAGCTGCATCGGTAGTAAGGGGTCATTCCGCGAGAAACCACGTTCAAGCAAACGGGAAAAGCCGGGTCATATCTTTGAGCCCGAGCGTCTCCCGCTGTCAGGGCGATACCCACGGTCAAAATCGTCAAAGCCCATTTGCACATTGGAAGCTCCTCCAAGCGCGCACGACATGGATGCACTCTGGCCCCGGACAGTACAGATCCAACTCATATTAGCCTAGTTGGTTCATGCGCGCAGCAGGCAGCCGACAGTCGTGCTCTCGCATCTCTCACCTGTCTCGCCGCTATACGGCAAGCCACCTGTCCTACAGACGCATCGTAGGGTGGGCAAAGCGAAGCGTGCCCACGCGTCTGTTGTCGTATTGAAACAATCGTGCGCACGGCGCGAAGTGCGCCTTCGCCCACCCTACGATTCCGGGTTCGCGGAGAGACTCCCCTCACCTGCGCGGCGCGGCAACCTGTGTCGGCTCGGCGCTGGCGATTTCCGCGAGCTTGGCGCGCGCGGCCTCTCGCGCGTGTCCGTCCTTGCCGGCGGGCAGCGCCAGCGCGGCCTCGAAATCGGCACGGGCGTCGTCGGCCTGGCCGCGGGCGAGGAACGCAAGGCCGCGATCAAGACGCGCCTGCGCATCGGTGGGGTCGAGGCGGACCGCCGTGCTGTAGCTCAGGATGGCGCGGTCGAGATCGCCGGTGGCGGCAAGTGCGAGACCGCGCTGGTGATAGGGTGCGGCGAGCTTGGGATCATGCGCGATCGCCTCGTCGTAATCGGCAATGGCAAGCTCGAGGTCGCCGTTCTGCCGGCGCGCCAGCGCCCGGTCGCGATAGAGCGAAGCGCGGTTGGGATTGAGGTGGATGGCCTGGTCGAAATCGGCGATCGCCCGCCTGAAGTCGCCGTGACGCAGCGCGATCCGCCCGCGCCCCGCATAGGCGAAGGCGATCAGCGAGCCGCGCAGCGGCGAGAAGCCGATCACGGCCGAGCAGATGTCGGGATCGTCCTCGTCGCCGCAATTGACGACCATGTGCGTGGACAAGCCGACGAGCACGCAAAGGACGATCAGCAATGGTACGGCAAATCTGGTCATCTTCGACGATGGCCGGCAGCAGGCCGGCCACGCATCCCCTTTCGAAGGAACGGTCACGTCGAAGGTGTTAACACCGGTCGGGGACGCCCCTGTGTGCGCCAGATCACAAAGCCAACCGCAAATCCTTGCCGGCTGCCGTCAGCTCCAAGGACCACGTGAAGAGGAGCGGCCCCAGGGACCGCGCGGCGGATAGTTCTCGTTGGCGCCGACCGACGGCGCCGCGCGGGTGCCGAGCTCGGCCGCGAGCTGCTGGAGCGCGGCGACGCGGTTCTGCGTCGAGGGGTGGGTGGTGAACAGGTTATCCACTCCGTGACCCGACAGCGGATTGATGATGAACATGTGCGCGGTCGCAGGGTTTCGCTCGGCCTCGACGTTCGGCACCTGGTGCGCGGCGCCCTCGATCTTCACCAGCGCGGAGGCCAGCCACATCGGCTGTCCGACGATGCGCGCGCCGAGATTGTCGGCGGCATATTCGCGGGTACGGCTGATCGCCATCTGCACCAGCATGGCGCCGAGCGGAGCGAGGATCATCAACAGGATCGAGCCGATGATGCCCGGACCGTTGTTGTTGTCGCGGTGGCCGCCGAAAAACATGCCGAACTGGGCGAGCATCGAGATCGCGCCGGCAATGGTCGCGGTAATAGTCATCAGCAGCGTGTCGTGATGCTTGATGTGCGCGAGCTCGTGCGCGATCACGCCGGCGAGCTCCTCGCGGCTGAGCTGGTTCATCAGACCGGTGGTGACGGCGACGGCGGCGTTTTCCGGATTACGGCCAGTTGCGAACGCGTTGGGCTGGACCTCATCCATCACGAACACGCGCGGCATCGGCAGGCCGGCGCGGCCGGCAAGCTCGGCGACGAGGCCGACCAGCTCCGGCGCGGTCGAACGATCGACCTCATGGGCGCCGTACATCGACAGCACCATGCCGTCGGAGTTCCAGTAGGTGAAGAGATTGGTTGCGGCGGCAATGACGAGCGCGATCATGGCGCCCGAGGCGCCGCCGATCAGATAGCCGACGCCCATGAACAGGGCGGTCAGGCCTGCGAGCAGCATTGCGGTACGAAGATAGTTCATGGCCGTCTCTCCTAGAGCGGCCGCGGGCGCGAGCCTCTGGCCGGCTCCCCCGAAGTATGAATGCCGTGGACGACCGCAAGGTTCGTGCGTCGCCGGGCCGCAGATCCATCGCAGGTGCGGCCAGCGTTTCCACTCCCGCTAAACCTTGACGGGGATTTGCGCAAAAACACACGTGGACACTTAGCAACCTGGAAAGCGCGGGGTTGGCTTAATCGGCGGTAACCGGGCACGTCGCACGGTCTTGTGCATTGACCGGTTCCGTTGGCATCTCGTCAGCAAGGTGACCGTCATGATGGACCGCTCACGCGCCGCTTCCGTCGACCCTACATCCACTCCTTCCCCTAACGAGAGCAAGACCGACGCGAAGGGCTTGCAGGAGGCACTACACGAGCAGCTGTTCGCCCACGACGAAGCCGGCCAATCCGATGGGCAGACTGCGCCGGAACCAGAACGCCGCCGGCTGTATCTGCGGCGCGGGGCCAAGATTGCCATCGGGCTCGTCATCATCGCCGTGTTCGGCTGGCTGCCGCTGCGCGCGATCTGGGAGCATTCGAGCGTCGAGGCGGTGCTGAATTCCCGCCTCGTCACCTTGCGCGCGCCGATCGGCGGCCGTGTGGCGGCTGCTCAGCGCGTCAGCGACCAGGCCAAGCTCGAAGCCGGAACCGTGGTTCTGCGCGTCGTGAACTCGCGCAGCGATCGGACCCGGCTCGACGATCTCCGGCGGCAGAAAGCGCGCCTTGAAAACGAACGGCCGAGCCTTGCCGCCAAGCTTGCCTCGGCGAAGGCCGCACAAAAGGATCTTGCGCGGCAGGCCACCCAATTCCGCGAGGGGCGCGTGCTCCAGCTCGAGGCGCGCATTGCGGAGATCCAGACCTCGATCGAGGCGGCGGCCGCGCGGCGGGACGAGGCCAGCGCCGCTGTCGAGCGCGCCTCCTCGCTGGCGAAATCCGGCAATGTCTCGACGGTCGAGCTGGCGCGGCTGACGCGCGAGCTTTCGGTCTCGCAACAGACCGAGCTCGGCGCGCGCAAGCGGCTGGACGCCGCCAAGGTCGAGCTTGCCGCGGCACAGAACGGCTCCTTCCTCGGCGACAGCTACAACGACCGGCCAAGCTCGGTGCAGCGCGAGGAAGAGATGCGCCAGCGCGCCGGCGACCTCGAGGCCGATCTTGCACGCACCGACACTGAGATCGCCTGGCTCGCCAACGAGATCATCGTGGAAGAGGTCCGCTTCGCCGATCTGTCCGAAGCCAACATCACGACACCCGTCGCAGGACCGGTCTGGGAGATGATGACCTCGCCGGGCGAGGACGTGCAGGCCGGCCAGCCCCTGCTCAAAGTGCTCGACTGCAGCGGCGCCGTCATCACCGCCAATGTCACCGAGAACGTCTACAACCGCTTGCAGCTCGGCGATCACGCCACCTTCGAGCCGAATGATGGCGGCGAGCCGATCTCCGGCCGCGTGGTCAATCTCACCGGCGCCGCCGGCGCGCCCGCCAATCTCGCGATCAATCCGGATGCGCTGAGCAAGGAGCCCTATCGCGTGACCGTGGCATCACGCGATGCCGCGGCCCGCGCCTGCACCGTCGGACGCACTGGCCGCGTCGTGTTCGCCCGGCACGAGACCACGCCGTGACGACGGCGCTGACGCCCGGCATTATTGCGCTCGGCGCGTTCATGGCGATCGTGCCGCTGCTCAGGCGCGACAGCACGATGGCGCGCTCGTTCCTGGCCGTCGTATCGGTGGCGTTGCTGCTGCGCTATCTTCATTGGCGTGTCACGTCGACGCTCCCGCCACCGCATCTGACTATCGACGCCGTGATCGGTTACCCTTTCATGCTGCTGGAGGCGGCCTCGCTGGTCGCGGTCGCGCTATCGCTGTTGTTCCTGAGCCGGACGCGCGACCGCAGCGGCGCGGCGAGGATCGACGACCGCGCCACCGACCCGCGCGCACCATTGATCGATGTCTTCGTCTGCACCTACAACGAGGAACGATCGATCCTCGAGCGCACGATCATCGGGGCGACCGGTATGGACTACGGCAACTATCGCGTCTGGGTGCTCGACGACGGAAGACGGCCCTGGCTGCGACGCCTGTCGGGCGAGCTCGGCTGCCATTATCTGACGCGGCCGGACAACCGGCACGCCAAGGCCGGCAATATCAACCACGCACTCAAGCATGTCGGCGCGCTGCCGGAGCGGCCGGAATTCGTCGCCATTCTCGATGCGGACTTCGTGCCGCGGCCTGACTTCCTGGCGCGCCCCATCTTGCTCATGGACGATGCGTCGGTCGGGGTGGTGCAGACGCCGCAACACTTCATCAATCCCGACCCGATCCAGACCAATCTTGCCGCGACTGACGTCTGGCCCGACGAGCAACGATTCTTCTTTGACATCCTCATGCCGGCGAAGGATGCGTGGAGCGTCGCGTTTTGCTGCGGCACCTCATCCCTCATTCGCTACGGCGGGCTGGTGCAGATCGGCGGATTTCCGACCGACTCGGTGACCGAAGACTACCTCGTCACCCTGCGCCTGAAGGAATGCGGCCTCAACACGATCTATCTCAACGAGCGCCTGACGATCGGGCTCGCGCCCGAAGGCCTGAAGGAATACATCACCCAGCGCGCGCGCTGGTGCCTCGGCTTGATGCAGATCGTACGCGGCCGCAGCGGACCGCTCTCGCGGAAGTCGAAGCTTGCCTTCATCGACCGGCTCTCGCTGGTCGACGCCTTCATGAGCTGGGCCGCGGTCTACACCTCGAAGGTGGCCGGCCTTGTGGTGCCCTGGCTGTTCCTGCTGTTCGGCATCAAGGCTGTCCGGGCCGACCTGACCGAGCTATTGCGCATCTTTCTGCCGTTCTATGTCTGGAACGGTCTCACCATGGCCTGGCTGTCGCATGGCCGTTCGCTCGCCATGATGACGGATGTCTCGCAGCTCATCGCGGCGCCCGCCGTGCTCAAGGCGGTTGCGACCGGCCTGTTGAAGCCGAAAGGACACAAGTTCAAGGTCACCGCGAAAGGCGGCGACCGCGACAGGCGCTTCGTCGAATGGCCGCTGCTGCGTCTCTATGGCACCGCCCTCCTCATCACGCTTGCGGCCATCGCTTACGCCTTCATCCTGCACCTGCGCGGCGAGAACATCGCCTATGGCGGATTGGCGCTGGCCTGGAGCCTCTACAACGCGCTCATTCTCACCGTGGTCTGCTTCGTCTGCATCGAGCAGCCGCGCAAGCGCAAGGCGGAGCGGTTCAATCGCAATGAACCGGTCGTTTTGCGCCAGGATGGCAGGTCCCATCTCGCGCGGCTCGCCGACATCTCCATCACCGGGGCCCGCCTGATCGATCCCGATCCGCCGAGGCCCGGCAGCACGATCGAATGCCGGATCTATGGCCGCTCGATCGCAGCGATGGTAGTGCGGCGGACCCCGGACGGATTCGCGGTCCGGTTTGAGGAAAGCTTGGATACGCGCGTGCATGCGATCAGAGCGTTTTATGCCGGCGAATATGTGCGCGCCTATCAGGGCGTCAAAGCGCTCCCGGTCGGCAAGGCGCTGCTGATGCGGCTGTTTGGATAGGCATGATCTTTTCGGAAAACCGCTTCGCACTTTTCCGGATCATGCTTTAGACTTCGGGCGAATCCACGCCCGCCCTCCCCGCCGGAACTCCTCATGCTCCAGACCCGATTTGCGATCGCGGCCGTCGCGCTCCTCGCATGCTCCGCCACAGCCTCTGCCCAGTTCGCGCCACCGCCCGCCAAGCCTGCCGCGCCAAGAGCCGCCGCGCCCTCGCCGCGCGCGGCCTCATGCCATAACGGCGCGAGCTTCGATCGCTTCCTCGCCGACGTGAAGCAGCAGGCCATCGCCGCCGGCGTGTCGCAGCGGACGATCGCGGACACATCGCCCTATCTCGTCTACGACCAGGGCATCGTCAACCGCGACCGCGGCCAGCGCGTGTTCGGCCAGCTCTTCACCGAGTTTGCCGGCCGGATGGCCGCGCCCTACCGCATGCAGAACGGGCAGCAGCACATCAAGCAATACGCCGCGGCGTTTGCACGCGCGGAGAAGGAATATGGCGTGCCGCCCGCCGTGATCGCCGCGTTCTGGGGCCTCGAGAGCGATTTCGGCGCCAACATGGGCAACCTGCCGACGCTGAAATCGCTGGTGTCGCTGGCCTATGATTGCCGCCGCTCGGAGATGTTCGTGAACGAGACCATCGCGGCGCTGAAGATCATCGACCGCGGCGATCTGCATCCCGAGGAGATGATCGGCTCCTGGGCCGGCGAGCTCGGCCAGACTCAATTCCTGCCCGTGCACTACGTCAACTACGCCGTCGACTATGACGGCGACGGACGCCGCGACCTGTTGCGCTCGCCAGCCGACGTGATCGGCTCAACCGCGAACTACATCGCAAACGGATTGAAGTGGCGGCGCGGCGAGCCGTGGCTGGAGGAGATCAAGGTGCCGCCGAACCTGCCGTGGGAGAAGACCGATCTCACCGTGCGCGAGCCGCGCTCGACATGGGCGCAACTGGGCGTCACCTATCCCGACGGCCGGCCCTTGCCGAACGACAATCTGGCAGCGTCCGTGCTGCTGCCGATGGGACGCTTCGGGCCGGCCTTCATGGCCTATCCGAATTTCGCCGCCTACACCGAGTGGAACAACTCCCTGATCTATTCGACCACCGCGGGCTATCTCGCCTCGCGCATCGCCGGAGCGGCGCCGATGCGCAAGCCGGCGGCGCCGGTCGCGCAACTGCCATTCAACGAGCTCAAGGAATTGCAGCAGCTGCTGGTGCGCGCCGGCTTCAACGTCGGCAAGGTCGACGGTGTGCTGGGACAGCAGAGCCGCGCCGCGGTGAAGGCGATGCAGGTCAAATACGGCCTGCCGGCGGATTCCTGGCCGACCGCCGAGCTGCTCGCGCGCATGCGCGGCGGCACGGCGCAGGCCCAGCCACAGGCGACGATCCGCTAAGCCCTCCTCTGTCATGCCCCGGCTCGTCCGGGGCATCCAGTACGCCGCGGGCCGATCGATTCAACCATAACCGTCCCGGCGTACTGGATCGCCCGGTCAAGCCGGGCGATGACACCGAGGGTGTGGCGGCGATGACAGGGAAGAAGGTGGCCGCGGTAGAATTTTCGCACCGCACAAGACGTTTCCGCGATTGTATTATTCCATGAGGCTCCCATGTGAGTGGCTCAGGTTTCCTCCTGAGTTTTCCCTCATTGAAGAGAGCATCACATGTCCTTCTACGACGCCGTCGTTCCCGCCTATTTGCAGATGCTGAACAGCATGATCGGCCTGCTTACCAAGGCCGAGGCGCATTGCGCGGCCAGGAAGATCGAGCCGAGCGTCCTGCTCGGCTCCCGCCTCTTCCCGGACATGTTGCCGCTGTCGCGGCAGATCCAGCTGGTCAGCGACTATCCGACCAGAGGCTGCGCGCGGCTGACGCAAAGCGAGGTCCCCTCGACGCCCGACACCGAAACGAGCTTTGCGGAGTTGAAACAGCGACTGGCGAAGACGATCGACTACGTCAAATCCTTCAAGCCTGAGCAGTTTGAGGGCGCCGAAGCCAGGGACGTCACCTTTCCGGTCGGCCCCGGCAAGACCATCACCATGACGGGACAGCAATTCCTGAGCTCGTTCTCGCTGCCGAACCTCTATTTCCACGCGGCGACAGCCCACGGCATCTTGCGTCACAACGGCGTCGAGATCGGTAAGCGCGATTTCATGGGCGCGAACTGATTTGTGAAATCGCACGGCCGCGACAGCGGAAATCCGCTGTCGCCGCCGAAATTGCACATGAATTATGCTACGCGCGCCCTGCCGCGTAGCTCGCCTGCACTTTCCGTATGGCTCATCCCTTGCGCCTGATGTCGCGATGCACAAGTGTTCGAGACCTCTCACCGCCTGGAAGCATTCCCATGAGCCGTTCGACCAAATTGTTTGAGACCTACAAGCTCGGCCCGATCACGCTGGCCAACCGCCTCGTCATGGCGCCGCTGACGCGCAACCGCGCCGTACCCGGCAGCTTCGTGCCCGGTCCGCTCGCCGCCGATTATTACGCCCAGCGCGCGTCCGCGGGCCTCCTGATCACCGAGGCGAGCCAGGTCTCGCAACAAGGTCAGGGCTACCAGGACACGCCCGGCATCTATAGCAAGGAGCAGGTCGCCGGCTGGCGCAAGGTCACCGACAAGGTGCATGAACGCGGCGGCAAGATCTTCATCCAGCTCTGGCATGTCGGCCGCATCTCGCATGTCGACCTGCAGGCGAATGGCGCAGCTCCGGTGGCGCCGAGCGCGATCCGCGCCAAGGGCAAGACCTTCGTCAATGGCGGCTTCGCCGACGTCTCCGAGCCGCGCGCGCTCGAGCTCTCCGAAATTCCCGGGATCATCGACGACTTCAAGCGCGCCACGAAGAATGCGCTGGAGGCCGGCTTCGACGGGGTCGAGATCCACGGCGCCAACGGCTATCTGCTCGAGCAGTTCGCCAAGGACGGCACCAACAAGCGCCTAGATGCCTATGGCGGCTCGATCGAGAACCGCGCGAAGCTGATGCTGGAGGTCTCCAAGGCGGTCGTCGCCGAGGCCGGCGCCGATCGTACCGGCATCCGCATCTCGCCGGTGACGCCGGCCAACGACATCTCGGACTCCAACCCGCAGGCCCTGTACGACCACATCGTCGACGGCCTCAGCGCGCTGAAGCTGGTCTATCTTCATGTGGTCGAAGGCGCCACCGGTGGGCCGCGCGACGTCGCGCCGTTCGACTATGCGTCGTTGCGCAAGCGCTTCAGTGGCGCCTACGTCGCCAACAATGGCTACGATTTCGAGCTCGCGAACAAGGTGCTGGCCGCCAACGCCGCCGACCTCATCGCCTTCGGCAAACCGTTCATCTCCAACCCCGACCTGGTCGAGCGGCTGAAGCAGGGGGCGACGCTGAACGACTGGGACAAGAATACTTTCTACGGCGGCGGCGCCAAGGGTTACACGGATTACCCGACGCTCGCAGCCGAGCCGGCGGAGTAGGTCCACGCGATCGCTGTCATGCCCCGCGAACGCGCGGCATGACAGTACCTGCCGGCCTCGCATAGCCGCACGGCGATGCGTATGCGCTCCAGATGCACTTTTTGGACCGGTCATACCACGTCGAACTTGACGCCTTGAGCCAGCGGGAGCGTGCGACCGTAATTGATGGTGTTGGTCGCTCGCCGCATATAGGTTTTCCACGCGTCGGATCCGGACTCGCGTCCGCCGCCGGTCTCCTTCTCGCCGCCGAAGGCGCCTCCGATCTCCGCGCCAGATGGGCCGATATTGACGTTGGCAATGCCGCAATCAGAGCCACGCGCCGACAAGAATGTTTCCGCTTCGCGCAGATCATTGGTGAAGATGGACGACGACAGCCCCTGCGGAACGGCGTTGTGCAACTCGAGCACGGCGTCGAAATCGCGATATTTCATCACGTAGAGGATCGGCGCGAAGGTCTCGTGCTCAACCGGTCCGGTCTGCGCCGCGATCTCGACCAGCGCCGGGCGGACATAGTAAGCGTCGGCGGCCCCTTCGATGGCAATGCGTTCGCCACCTTGGACCTGACCTCCGGCAGCGCTGGCAGCCTCGAGCGCACGCTGCATCGCGTGATAGGCCGCGCCGTCGATAAGCGGACCAACCAGGTTACCGCCTTCCAGCGGCGAGCCGACGGTGACGGACGCATAGGCCTGCTTCAGGCGCGGCACAAAGCTGTCGTAGATGCTCTCGTGGACGAACAGGCGACGCAACGTCGTGCAACGCTGTCCCGCCGTTCCCATCGCGGCAAAGGCAACGCCACGCAGCGTGAGGTCGAGGTCGGCCGTCGGCGCGACGATCGCAGCGTTGTTGCCGCCGAGCTCGAGCAACGCCCGGGCGAACCGGCTGGCGAGCCGCGGACCGACCGCGCGTCCCATTGCTGTAGACCCGGTTGCCGAGACCAGAGGCACCTTCGCATCGTCGACGAGCACCTCCCCGATCTCACGGCCGCCGAACAGCACCGCCGCGAGCCCCTGCGGCGCATCCCCGCCAGCCTCGTTGAAGCGTTTGACCGCACGCTCAAAAAGGGCGTGGGTCGCAAGCGCAGTCAGCGGTGTTTTCTCGGACGGCTTCCAGACGAGGCTGTTGCCGCACACCAGCGCCAGGGCTGCGTTCCAGGCCCACACAGCGACCGGAAAATTGAACGCGGAGATGATGCCAGTGACGCCAAGCGGATGCCAGCTTTCCATCATGCGATGCTCGCCGCGCTCGGTTGCGATCGTCAGGCCGTAGAGCTGGCGCGACAGGCCGACCGCGAAATCGCAGATGTCGATCATCTCCTGAACCTCGCCAAGGCCTTCGGAGACGATCTTGCCGACCTCGATCGACACCAGTCGGCCCAAAGCCGCCTTGCGGGCGCGGAGCTCCTCGCCGAACAGCCGCACGAGCTCCCCTCGCTTGGGTGGCGGCACCAGCCGCCAGCCGAGGTACGCCGCGTGCGCCTGTCCGATCACGCCGGCAGCTTCGGCTGCGCCGATCTCCATGACGCGGCCAATGATCCCGCCCGTGATCGGCGTACGAACGACGATGGCGCCCTCCGTATAGTCGGAGCGCTTGACGCCGAGCTCGGCGAGAAGCCTGTCGACTTCGCCGGCAAGATCGGCATTGGCGGTATGCGTCTGCGGTGCTGATTTGACGGACATGGCGGTTTTCCAAATGTTGCAGTTGAACTTAGTTCCGTAGCTCACTCGCGCGCCCATTCCGCAAGGCCGGAACGCAATGCGCTCCCAGGAAAGCCATGGCGGTATCCATCTCGCGCAGGACCATGCGCAGGACCGCTTCGGCGCCCGCCTCTCCGCCGGCCGCAAGACCCCACAGCGGCAAGCGGCCGAGAAGCACAGCTTCCGCGCCGAGCGCCAGATACTTCAGGACGTCGGTGCCGCGCCGGACGCCGCTGTCGGCCAGAATCGTCAGACGCCCCTGCACGGCACCGACAATCGCCGGAATGCAATCCACGGGGGTCGCCAGACAGTCGAGATTGCGTCCGCCATGGACCGAGACCACGACGCCGTCGGCGCCGATCTCGACCGCCTTTTCGGCATCCTCCACCGCAAGCACGCCCTTGATGGTGAGCTTGCCCGGCCAGATCTCGCGCAGCCAGCACATGTCGTCCCAGCTCAGCCGCGGCTCGATCCGGACCGACTCGGCGATGTCAGCGCGGGTGATGGCGGTGCGAAATGCATCCGGATAGTGGCCGTAGGTCGGCACACCCTCGCCCATGAGATAGCGCGCGAGAACCCCGAACAACCAACCCGGATGCAGTGCCACGTCGATCATGCTGCGCAGCCGCGGCTTGAAGGGAATGCCGAAACCGTTCCGTTCATTATACTCCCGGTTCGGGGAGACCGGCGTATCGACCGTGACGAGCAGGTTGTCGCAGCCGCAGGCGCTCGCCCGCTCCAGGAGGCGTGCGGTCAGGGCACGATCGCGCCAGACATAGAGCTGGAACCAGAGCAGCGCATCCGGCGCGCCGCGCCGGATCGTCTCCACGGTTGTCACCGATTGCGTCGAGATGCAGACGGGAATGCCGACGCGCGACGCCGCGCGGGCGAGCTTCGTCTCTCCATCGTGCGAAACAAGACCGGCGAGCGCCGTTGGCGCGACGACGAGGGGCGCGGCGAGCCTTTGGCCGAACAACACCGTGTCGAGATCGCGCCGGTCGCGCCCCGTCAGTACCGTGGGCAGCAGGGTAATGGCGTCAAGCGAGGCCCGCAGGCGCGTCAATGCCGTTTCGTCCTCCGAGCCGCGATCAATGTACTCGAACAAGCCGCGCGGGAGGAACCGTCGCGCTCGGCGGCGATAGTCGCTGGCATTGAGGAGCATCGGCATCGGCGTTCAGGCCGCGTAGCGTTTGAACTTGGACTTCGAGATCGAGGTTGCGGCGACGTGAACATGCTGAACGAGCTCGGCTTCGACACGCTCCGTGGTCCAGCGCGTCGTGGGTACGGAGATGTTGACCGCGGCGATGGCCCGTCCGTGCTCGTCGATGATCGGCGCCGCGACGGAAATATCGCCCATGACGCTTTGGTTGATCTGGATCGAATAGCCGCGCTTGGCGGCGAGGTGCACCTGCTTCATGAGCATATCCGGATCGGTAATCGTGTAAGGCGTGAGTGGCTCAAGCCGCGTACGCTTCAAGAGCTCCTGTTGCTCTGCCTCAGGAAGAGCCGCCAGGATGGCTATGCCGGAAGCCGTGAAGTACGCCGGCAGCCGGCTTCCGATCACGAAGTCGATATGGATGAGGTGCTGGCCGGGAAAGCGCGCCACGAACACGACCTCGTGGCCGTCGAGTTCATGCAGGTTACAGGTCTCGCCAAGATTGCGGCTCATCTCGAGAAGATAGGGCGAGGCCTTGTCGATGAGCTCGTTGGCCTTGAGATAGCTGTGGGAGAACTGCAGCACCTTCGACGTCAGCCCGTAGTTGCGCGTGCCCTCAACCCGCTTGAGATAGCCGAGCGATTCCAGCGTGTAGACCAGGCGCTGCGTGGCGCTGCGATCGAGATTGGCGGCCCGCGCGATATCGGCAAGTGTCATGAAGCGTCGTGGCCCATCGAAGGCATGCAGAACCTGGAACGCCTTCTCGGTCGAGCCGACGAACAGAGACGAGCGCGGCTCGTCCGCCTTGTCAGTCGTCTTCGCCGCGGACTTCGCGCTTGTCTTGTCGCCTATCTTGGCGGCCTTTGCCTTGGCAGGCCGGCCGCCGCTCACGCGGCTGCTACGCGCCATGCTGCCATCCTCTCATGCGATGCCCTCCGAGATCGTCAGCTGCCGGCCGAGCTCGGCGCGCAAGGCGGCGACCAGGGCCGGCGCCGGCTGCACCAGCGGCGCCAGCATCCGCGGTGCCTCGACGCCGACCATATCCATCACCGCCTTCATCGGTCCTGGATTGGTCTCCGCAAAGGCCATGTTCATCAGCGGGATCAAGCGGCGATGCAGGCTCAAGCTCTCGGCCGTGTTGCCTGCCGTGGCTGTTTCGAAGATCTGACGCCAGGCGCGCGGCAACAGGCACGCGGTCACGATGATGCCGCCCCTCGCGCCCGCGGCGAGATGCAGCGGAAACAGGCTGTCTTCGCCGCTCAGCACCGCAAAGCTCTCGTCAACGCCGGCCACGACCTGAAGGAAATGGTACATGTCGAGATTGCAGGCCTTCATGCCGATGATGTTAGGATGCCTGGAGAGCTCATGCAGGATCTTGGGCTCGATCGCGATCCGGGTGCGATAGGGAATCTCGTAGATCAGGATCGGCACCGGCGAGGCATCGGCATAGCGCAGGAAATAGTCGCGAACGCCCGCCTGAGTCGGGTTGGTATAATATGGCGTAAGAACCAGCAGGCCGTCCACGCCCTCGGCTGCGAATTCACGGCCCGCCTGCAAGGCATCGTGGAAGCCGGTGTCGAGCACGCCTGCGATGACGGGGCCCTTGCCGGCCATCGCCTTCGCCGACAGACCGGCCATCTTGATCCGCTCGGATCTAGCCAGCGCACCGTATTCGCCTGTGCCGCCGAGCGGCACCACGCCGTCGATACCCTGCTTGTTGAGCCAGGTGAACATGGAAGAGACCGCGCCGGCATCGATGGTGTCGTCGGCCTTGACCGGGGTCGGAACGGCCGGGAACAAGCCGCGGAGACGATTGGCAGTGAGCATGATTTGAGAACCTCTGGTTGGACGGTGGCGCTTCTACCTCGCGGCGGCGCGCCGGCGCAGGCGTTCGGCCACGAAGATGAGAAGCCCCATGAAAACGAACAGGCAGGTCGAGACGGCGGCGATCGAGGGGGAAACCTGAAGCGTCACCTCGTCCCAGAACTGCTTGGGCAGCGTCGCGTTGAGGCCGCCGGTGGCAAACAGCGCGATAGTCAGCTCGTCGAACGAGGTCGCAAACGCAAACAGGAAAGACGACATCATGCCGGCGCCGAGAATCGGGAAGGTGACGTAACGCAGCGTCGCGAACGGGCGCGCCCCGAGGCTCTGCGCAGCTTGATCTAGCCGCGTGTCGTAATTGCGCAGCACGGCCATCATGGTCATGACCACGTAAGGCACGGCGACGACGGTGTGGCCGAGAATGAGGCCGACGGCGCTGCCGACGAGACCCATGCGCGCGAACACGTAGAACAGGCCGACTGCGATGATCATGCGCGGTACCACGATCGGCGACAGGATGAAGGCGAGCCACGCCGCCTTGCCGCGGATATCGCTGCGCACCAGCAGGAACGCGGCCGGCGTGCCGATCAGCATGGCGAGCAGACCGGTGCCGATGCCGACCAGCAGCGAGCGCAGCATGGCCTGGGTCCAGACCGGCGAATTCAGCACCGTCTCGTACCAATGCAGGGTAAAGCCCTGCGGCGGCCAATTCAGACCGCCGGTGCCGAATGACAGCGGGATCATCAGTATCGTCGGGGCGCTGATGATGAGCAGCATGGTCCAGACAAAAGCCTGCAAGCCCATGCCGGCCTGATCGGGATTGCGGTCGCGACGGCGTGACGGCCATAGCAGAACGATACGGTCGGAAATCGCGCCGAGCAGCGTCAGCAGCGCATCGCCTGCCCGCACGACCGGGCCTGACAGACGCGACGGCTTCGCATTGCGCGGTGCCGATGCGCCCGTCATGGTCGACAGGCCGAGCAGCCGGTCATAGGCGGCAAAGACGATGAGGACGACGACCAGCAGCAGCACCGAGATCGCACCGGCGAAGCCCCAGTTCATGGTCTGCTGGACCTGGTCGATGATGAGCTGGGTGATCATGGTCTCGCGGCGCCCGCCGAGCAGCGCTGGCACGATGAAGAAGCCGATCGCCGTGACGAACACCATGATTCCGGCAGCGGCAACGCCGGGCAACGACAGCGGAAAATAGATCTTCCAGAACGCCATGCCCGGTCGCGCTCCGAGCGTGGCGGCAGCGCGCGGCAGGGTGCGGTCGATATTCTCCATCACCGAGAGCATGGTCAGCACGGCGAGCGGCAGCAGCGCATTGACCATGCCGACCAGGACGCTGCCGAAATTGTAGAGCAGGCTCGCGGGGCTCGAGATGATGCCGAGCGAGAGCAGGAGCTTGTTGATGACGCCGTTGCGGCCGAGCAGCACGATCCAGGCGAAGGCGCGAACGAGAAAGCTGGTCCAGAACGACAGCAGCACCCAGAACAGCAGCGTCGCCTTACGCTCCTTGCCGACGACCGAGATCAGATAGGCGATCGGATAGCCGGTGACGACGCAGACCAGCGTGGTCGCCAGCGATATCTTGAGCGTGATCAGGAGAACGTCGAGATAGACCGACGAAGCAAAGAGCTGGCGATATTGCGCAAGCGTGAAGCCATTGTCGCCGTAGACGCTGAGCAGCAGCAGCTGGCCGACGGGATAGACCAGAAACAGCACGAGCAGCAGCACCAGCGGCGCGCCCATTGCGGCCCGCGTCCAGGCCAGCCTCTGCGATATCGCGCGCATGCCAGCCAAGCTCAGCCCCCCTTCCCGTCATGGATGACGACGGCATCCGCCGCATGCCATCCGAGCGACAGGCGCTGGCCGATCTCGTAAGGCGCCGCTCCGCTGCGGGTCGGATGTGCAGCAACGAGCTGGGGCAGGTCCGCGGTCTCCGGTGCGATGTAGAGCCGCGTCAGGCTGCCGCTGATCATCACGTCCGTAAGCCGGCCGGACAGCTGGCCGCCCTCGCCGACCACGAGGTTCTGCGGGCGCACCATGACCTTGACCGGCTCGCCGGCGACGAACCGGGAGCCATTGCCGACCGCGCGCGAGGCCGCAAGCTGCTCGGTGAGGACGATGTCGAGTCCCTCGCCGTCGACGCCGCGCACGGTGGCGCTGAGCAGGTTGGACTCGCCGAGGAAGTCGGCGACGAACACCGAGCGCGGCCGGAAGTAGAGATCCTGCGGCGTGCCGAGCTGCTCGATCGCGCCTGCGTTCATCAGGCAGATGCGATCCGACATGGTCATCGCCTCTTCCTGGTCGTGGGTAACGTAGACGATCGTGGTGCCGAGCTCGCGATGGATGCGCTTGATCTCGAGCTGCATCTGGTCGCGCAGCTTCTTGTCGAGCGCCCCCAGCGGCTCGTCCATCAGGATGATGGCGGGGCGATAGACGATGCAGCGCGCCAGCGCGATGCGCTGCTGCTGACCGCCGGACAATTCGCGCGGATAACGCTTTGCGACGTGCGGCAGGCGCACCGTCTCCAGCGCCTCGGCGGTACGCCGGCGCGCCTCCGCATCAGAGACTTTCCGCATCTTGAGGGGAAAGGCGATGTTGTCCTCGATCGTCATGTGAGGAAACAGCGCGTAGTTCTGGAACACGACACCGATGTCGCGCGCATAGGCCGGGCTGCGCGTGACGTCGGTGTCGTCGATCAGGATCTGCCCTTCGTCGGGATGGGCGAGCCCGGCGATCAGGCTGAGCAGCGTGGTCTTGCCCGAGCCCGACGGGCCGAGCAGGGTGAGGAATTCCCCCTTGGCGACGTCGAGGCTGGTCGGCGCCAGCGCGACGAAGTCGCCATAGCGCTTGCACAGCGCGTGAATGCGCAGGCTCGACGAGACCATAGGCCGCTCCGATCCGTTGGCGCCTCCCTTGCCGATCAAGCCAGGATCCAGCTGTTGAAGCGCTCGATGACGGCGGCCTGGTTGTCGAGCCAGTATTTGGCGTTGATCTTCAGCCCGGCCTTGATGTTGTCGGGGTAGGTCGGGCAGTTCTTCGCGACTTCGGGCTTGACGTAGTTGAAGGCCTCCGGCTGCGTGAGACCGGCCGGGAAATATTCGACGAGCGCCGCCTGGCGCTTCGGATCAGAAGCGAACTTGATGAACTCGCGGCAGGCATCGGCGTTCGGCGTGCCTGCTAGGATCGACCAATTGTCGCCGCCCCAGATGCCCTGATTCCAGACGATCTCGACCGGCGCGCCGGCTGCTTGGGCTGCCTGGGGACGCGACACCCAGGTCGGCAGCAGATCGATCTCGCCCGAGGTCAGCATCTGCTCGACCTGCGCGCCGCTGGTCCACCACACGGCGACCTGCGACTTGATCTTGTCGAGCGAGGCAAAGGCCTTGTCGAGATCGCAGGGGTAGACCTGCGCGGTCGGCACGCCCGCACCCATCAGCGCCTGCTCGATCGTGTCGAACGGATGCTTGCGCACGGCGCGGCGGCCCGGAAACTCCGCCACGTTCCAGAAATCAGCCCAGGACTGCGGTGCCTTGCGTCCTTTGAATGCGTCCGTGCGGTAGGCCAGCACGGTGGTGTAGACGTTGGTGGCAACACCGTAGGGCGAAGCAAATTCGGCCGGGATCGACTTGACGACCGGCTCGGATTCGAGACCGTGCTTCTCCAGATATTGCTTGCCGCCGGTAGTCAGTATCTCGATCGCAGGCCAGGAGATCTTGGCCATGTCCCAGGTGTAGTTCTTGGTGTCGACCATGGTCTTGATCTGCGCGACCGGCTCGGCATTGGCCTGCACGCCGACGACCTCGATGCCGGTCGCTGCGGTGAACGGACGATAGAACACCGCGCCATAGGCCTTGGTGTAGATGCCGCCGTCGTCGCGCACGACGATGCGCTTGCCCGCGGCACGGGACGGCGACCAGACGGACGGCGCGGCCAGCGCGACAGCGCCGGCTCCCGCGCCAAGCAGCAGACGACGGCGGGAAGTAATGAGCTTCGATGCGTTGGTCATGTCAGTCCCCTCTCTACGATGTTGCGGTGGTCGGCGAAATTGGGGCCGCCTCAGGCGCCGATGACGGCGGCAGAACGCGGCCGGGATTGAACAGACCCGACGGATCGAGCGCCTGTTTCACCGCCCGCATAAGAGCGAGCTCGACCGGCGGCTTGTAGCGGCTCATCTCGCCGGTCAGCGTGCGCCCGACGCCGTGCTCGGCGCTGAAGGTGCCGCGCAAGGAGCTGGCGACATCGTTCATGGCGCGACGGATCTTCTGCGCCGTCACGTCGCGGTCCGGCAGCGCGTCCCATTCGGCGAAGCTGAAGAAGGGGATGAGATGGATGTTGCCATCGCCCATGTGGCCGACGATGATGAACGGCAGGTCCGGCACGATCGCGCGCACAGCCGCCATGGCCTGGTCGATGAAGGCAGGCACGGTGGAGACCGGCACGGCGGTATCCGAGGTCAGGCCGACGCCGGCCTTCTTGTTGGCTTCCGACACGCTGTGACGCACCAGCCACATCGCCTTGCGCTGCGCCTCGCTCGACGCGAGGACGCCGTCGCTGACGAGGCCCGCTTCAAGCGCCTGCTCGAGCACCGCCTGCATCGTCGCCGCGAGCGCGGCTGCATCGCCCGTGTCGGAGAGTTCAACGAGCACGTGCCAGGTGTCGATCTCTGCGACCGGGCAGCGCCGGCCCGGTACCTGCTCCAGCACGAGCTGGATCTGTTTGGCATTCATCAGCTCGAAGGCGGAGAGCCGCGAGTTGCAGGCCGCCTGGAACAGCCCGAGCACGTCGAGCGCCCGATGCGGACTGTCGACAGTGAGCCAGGCGACGGCTTCCGCCGTCGGCAGCGGATGCAGCTTCAGCACCGCACCGGTGACGATGCCGAGCGTGCCTTCCGAACCGATAAACAGATGCTTGAGGTCGTAGCCGGTGTTGTTCTTGCGCAGCGCGTAGAGGCCGTCCCAGATCGAGCCGTCCGGCAGCACGACTTCGAGCCCGAGCACATTGTCGCGCGTATTGCCATAGCGGAGCACGCCAGTGCCGCCGGCATTGGTGCCGATATTACCGCCAATCTGGCACGAGCCTTCAGCGCCGAGGCTGACCGGATAAAGCCGGCCGGCGGCAGCCGCGCTCTCCTGGATGGTCGCAAGCACGCAGCCGGCATCGACCACCATGGTATTGTTGACGGGATCGAGCGAGCGGATCCGGCGCATGCGCGTCAGGGCAACGATCACAGGCGGCTTGCCCTGCCCCGATGGCGTCGCGCCGCCGCACAGGCTGGTGTTGCCGCCCTGCGGCAGCACCGGCGTGTCATGGGCAACACAGAGACGGACGATCGCCGCGACCTGCTCCGTCGTCGAAGGCAGGACCGCACAGAGCGCCGGGGCGTGAAACCGGCCGCGCCAATCTTCGGTCAGACCCGCGAGATCCTCCTCGCGCGTCAGCACGGCCGTGTCGCCCAGCAACTGCCTGAACGCCTCGATCAATGCCATCCACCCGCCTCCGGAACGGGCCAATGCTGGCCCAAACGGCTTTCGCGAGTAATCGTTATACGATTACTTCAATCGCATTATGCTGATCATGAATTCGATGTGATGGGGAGTCAAGCGGAGGGGCGGTCGACTACGCCGTCTCCCCGCGTCATCCTGGCGAAAGCCAGGACCCATTTCCCCGGTGGGCGTTGTCTTGGCGCGACGAGGCCACCGTTGTTCGCCACAACAAAGTTCGGTGGTTATGGGTCCTGGCCTTCGCCAGGACCACACCGTGGTTGTGGTGGGCGCCTTTCTCAACAAACGCGTCGTTGCGAGCTGCGCTTGCAATGATGGGTGTGGAAGCAGCACACCACCAAAACAAAAAAGGCCGGGATTGCTCCCGGCCTTTCGTGGTTATGAGACGTCGCTTACTGCAGCGATGCGCGCTTGGGCGGAGTGGCGGGCCACGACTTGATCAGGGTGTCGTAGTCCACCGTCTCGCCCTTCGGCTTCTCGTTGGCGAGCTTGCGCTGCGGCGCGATGGTGCCGTCCTTCTGGGCCTTGGCGAACCAGAATTCGGCCGACTCCTTCTTGTGCAGCTTCGGACCGCAGGCGCCCTGCACACCGGACTTCTCCAGGCGCTCCAGCACGGAGTCCTGAGCAGCGGCCAGCGCATCCATCGCCTGCTGCGGCGTCTTCGCACCGGACGACGCATCGCCGATGTTCTGCCACCACAGCTGCGCGAGCTTCGGATAGTCGGGCACGTTGTTGCCGGTCGGGGTCCACTGCACGCGCGCGGGCGAGCGGTAGAACTCGATCAGGCCGCCGAGCTTCGGCGCACGCTCGGTGAACGACTTGTCCCAGATGTCGGATTCACGGATGAAGGTGAGACCGACATGGCTCTTCTTCAAGCTCACCGACTTGGAGACGATGAACTGGAGATAGAGCCAGGCTGCCTTGCGGCGATCCGGCGGGGTCGACTTCAGCAGCGTGGCGGAGCCGGCGTCCTGGTAGCCGAGCTTCATGCCTTCCTTCCAATAGGAGCCGTGCGGCGACGGAGCCATACGCCATTTCGGCGTACCGTCCGCATTCACCACCGGCAGACCCGGCTTCACCATGTCGGCGGTGAAGGCGGTGTACCAGAACATCTGCTGGGCGATGTTACCCTGCGACGGCACGGGGCCGGACTCGGAGAAGGTCATGCCCTGCGCCTGCGGCGGCGCATACTTCTTCATCCACTCGAGATACTTCGTGATCGAGTAGACTGCGGCCGGACCATTGGTGTCGCCGCCACGCTCCACCGAAGAGCCGACCGGACGGCAGCCCTCCATGCGGATGCCCCATTCGTCGACCGGCAGACCGTTCGGAATGCCCTTGTCACCGTTGCCGGCCATCGACAGCCAGGCGTCGGTGAAGCGCCATCCGAGCGAGGGGTCCTTCTTGCCATAGTCCATATGGCCGTAGACCTTGACGCCGTTGATCTCCTTGATGTCGTTGGTGAAGAACTCGGCGATGTCCTCATAGGCCGACCAGTTCACGGGCACGCCGAGCTCGTAGCCATACTTGGCCTTGAACTTGGCCTTGTAGTCGGGATTGGTGAACCAGTCGTAGCGGAACCAGTAGAGGTTGGCGAACTGCTGGTCGGGCAGCTGGTAGAGCTTGCCGTCCGGCCCGGTGCCGAACGACTTGCCGATGAAGTCGTTGACGTCGAGCATGGGGTTGGTGACGTCCTTGCCCTCGCCGGTCATGTAGTCCGACAGCGCAATGGTCTGGCCGTAGCGGAAATGCGTGCCGATCAGGTCGGAGTCGTTGATCCAGCCGTCATAGACGTTCTTGCCCGACTGCATCTGGGTCTGCAGCTTCTCGACGACGTCACCTTCCTGGATGAGATCGTGCTTGAGCTTGATGCCGGTGAGCTCGGAGAATGCCTTGGCGAGCGTCTGCGCCTCGTATTCATGAGTCGTGATCGTCTCGGAGACGACGTTGATCTCCATGCCCTTGAAGGGCTCGGCGGCCTTGGCGAACCACTCCAGCTCCTTCTTCTGGTCTTCCTTCGACAGCGTCGAGGGCGTGAATTCCGCGATCCACTTCTGGATCACGGCGTCGTCGGCGGCGCGAACCGGCGCCGAGACGGCGAACGACACTGCGATGATCGCAGCGGCGCTGGACATGGTCAGAAAACTATTCTTGGTCAATGGACCTTTCCTTCTCCTAAACTGTCGCATGTTGTTCCTCCGTTGCAGCGACAAACTTTTATACAGGCCCGGGTTGGTCCCGGATCTGGCCGTCCCTTCGCAAGCTTCAGACCGTGCGGAAAATGAGCGCGGCCGTGACCAGCGAAATTCCTGATGCGAGCCACAGGCTCGAGATCTCAAACCCCTCCTCGCCGACCGGCAGAGTGGCGACCGCGTCGGTGCCGACGAGGCCGATCCACGCGAGGTGGATGACGGCGGCCGCGATCAGCGAGATGAACAGGCGGTCGCCGCGCGTGGTCGGGATGCGCAGCACGCCGACACGCTCGGCCTCGGGATAGACCGCGGCAAGCCAGGTCATCACCGCCAGCGTGCACGCGAGCGCGGCAAAGAAGATCGCGGTCGGCAGCGTCCAGGCCATCCATGCGATGGATTCCATTGATGCCTCCTACACGCGGCCGAGCGCGAAACCGCGCGCGATGTAGTTGCGGACGAACCAGATCACCAGCGCGCCCGGAATGATGGTGAGCACGCCGGCGGCGGCCAGCAGGCCCCAGTCCATGCCAGCGGCCGAGACCGTGCGCGTCATGATCGCGGCAATGGGCTTTGCATGCACCGAGGTCAGCGTGCGCGCCAGCAGCAGCTCGACCCAGGAGAACATGAAGCAGAAGAACGCGGCAACGCCGATGCCGCTCGCAATCAGCGGCACCAGGATCTTGATGAAGAAGCGCGGGAAGGAATAGCCGTCGAGGAAGGCGGTCTCGTCGATCTCGCGCGGCACGCCGGAGACGAAGCCTTCGAGGATCCACACCGCCAGCGGAACATTGAAGATGCAGTGCGCGAGCGCGACCGCCCAGGGGGTGTCGAACAGCCCGATCGCCGAATAGAGATTGAAGAACGGCAGCGCATAGACCGCGGCCGGCGCCATGCGGTTCGACAGCAGCCAGAAGAACAAATGCTTGTCGCCGAGGAAGCGGTAGCGCGAGAAGGCGTAAGCCGCCGGCAGCGCCACGGCGATCGAGATGATGGTGTTGAGGACGACGTATTCGAGCGAATTGATGTAGCCCGAATACCAGCTCTCGTCGGTGAAGATGCGCTTGTAGTGCTGCAGCGTCGGGGTGTGCGGCCACAGCGTCATTGTCGAGACGATCTCGCTGTTGGTCTTGAAGCTCATGTTGACGAGCCAATAGATCGGCAGCAGCAGGAAGACCAGGAACAGCCCCATGATGAGGCGGCGGCCGGGGATCGAATGCATCAGGCCACTCCTTCCCTAGGCTTGAGTGCGGGCACGGGCTTGAGCGCGGCCGAAGGCTTGGGCTCCACCGCCGGCTCGCTTTCCGCCTGGACTTTGCGTTCCACACCGGCATTGGTCATAACGGTGTAGAAGATCCAGCAGACGATCAGGATGATCAGGTTGTAGACCAGCGACAGCGCGGCGGCCTTGCCGAGATCGAACTGGCCGAGCGCGATCTTGACCAGCTCGATCGACACGAAGGTGGTGGAATTGCCGGGCCCGCCGCCGGTGACGACGAACGGCTCGGTGTAGATCATGAAGCTGTCCATGAAGCGCAGCAGCACCGCGATCAACAGCACGCGGTTCATCTTCGGCAGCTGGATCGCCTTGAACACGGCCCAGCGCGAGGCGCCGTCGATCTGCGCGGCCTGGTAATAGGCTTCGGGGATCGACTTCAGGCCGGCGTAGCAGAGCAGCGCGACCAGGCTGGTCCAGTGCCAGACGTCCATCACGATGACGGTGACCCAGGCATCGACGTCGTTGGAGACGTAGTTGTAGTCGAAGCCCATGGCGTTGAGGACGTAGCCGAGCAGGCCGATGTCGGGACGCCCGAAGATCTGCCAGATGGTGCCGACCACGTTCCAGGGGATCAGCAGCGGCAGCGCGAGGATGACGAGGCAGGCCGCGACGGTCCACCCCTCGCGCGGCATCGACAACGCGACGACGATGCCGAGCGGCACCTCGATGGCGAGGATGACGAGCGAGAAGAACAGGTTGCGGCCGAGCGAGGCGAGGAAGCGGCCGCCGAGATCGGTGGAGGGATCGAGCAGCTCCTTGAACCAGCCGACGCCGTTCCAGAAGAACTGGTTGTTGCCGAAGGTGTCCTGCATCGAATAGTTCACCACCGTCATCAGCGGCAGCACCGCCGAGAAGGCGACGACCAGGAACACCGGCAGCACCAGGAACCAGGCTTTTTGGTTGACGGTCTTGTCCATCAGGCGGCTCCCTCCACCAGAAGGCTGTCGGCATAGACGTGGACGTGCGACGGATCGAATCTCAGCCCGGCAGTGCCGTCCGCGCTGGTGAAGCTGCCGGGGGCACGCGCCGCGAGCTTGGCGTCGCCGACGCGCACGCGCGCGAAGCGGATGCGGCCGAGATCGTCGATGCGCTCGATCCTGGCGGTGAGCAGGCCGGGCGCGGGCGCGACCACCTCGACGAATTCGGGACGGACGCCGATCTCGATCTTCGCGCCGGCCGGCAGGTTGTCGTAGCTGCGGTTCAGCGCGATGACGTGACCGCCAATGCGCGCCTCGCGCCCCCTCACCTCCGCCGGCAGGATGTTCATGCCGGGCGAGCCGATGAAGTAGCCGACGAAGGTGTGCGCCGGCTTGTCGAACAGCTCGGCCGGCGTGCCGCTCTGCACCACGCGGCCGTCATGCATGACGACCACGGTGTCCGCGAAGGTCAACGCCTCGGTCTGGTCGTGGGTGACATAGATCATCGTGAGGTCGAGTTCGCGATGCAGCGCCTTCAGCTTGGAGCGGAGCTGCCATTTCAGCTCGGGATCGATCACCGTCAGCGGCTCGTCGAACAGCACGGCGGCAACGTCGTTACGCACGAGACCGCGGCCGAGCGAGATCTTCTGCTTGGCGTCGGCGGTCAGGCGCGTGGCCTTGCGGTTCAAATAGGGCTCGAGGTCGAGCAGGCGGCCGATCTCGGCGACGCGCCTGTCAATGTCGGCCTTCGGCACGCCGCGGTTCTTCAGCGGGAACGCCAGGTTCTGTCCGACCGTCATGGTGTCGTAGATCACCGGAAACTGGAACACCTGGGCGATGTTGCGCTTCTGGGTTGACAGCGGTGTGATGTCCTTGCCGTCGAACAGGATTTTCCCCCGCGACGGCGTGATGATGCCGGAGATGACGTTGAGCAGCGTGGTCTTGCCGCAGCCGGAAGGGCCCAGCAGCGCATAGGCGCCGCCCTGCCGCCAGGTCATGGTGACAGGCTTGAGCGCAAAGCTTTCCTGCGGTGCATCGTTGCCGCCGTAGGAATGGGCGAGATCGACGAGGTCAATGCGGGCCATGGCGCATCTCCCTCTCAAGAGCCCGGTGCCGCGACCAACCGGTCGGCGGCATCGAAGACGAAGACGTCATTGGGATCGAGCACGGCATCGAGCATCTGGCCGGGCTCGAACTCATGCACGCCGTGCAGCACCGCAACCCAGTTCGATCCGTCGCGGGTCAAATGCACGAAGCTCTCCGAACCGGTGATCTCGGTCACCGTGACAGTGGCGTGGAAGGCGTGACGGTCGGCCTCGCCATTGGCAAGCCCGAGTTGATGGGCGCGGAAGCCGACGCGATAAAAGCCGTCGGGAAGGCCCGCATAAAGTCCGGACGCCGGTGCAGCGCTGCCGCCGGCATATTGAACCATGCCATCCCCCTTCTCGAGGCCCACCAGGTTGAGCGGCGGATCGGAGAAGACCTGGGCGACACGCAGGGTCCGCGGGCGGCGATAGACGTTCGACGTCTCGCCCATCTGCAGTGCCTGGCCTTCCCACATGCACACCGTGTTGCCGCCGAGCAGCAGCGCCTCGGTCGGCTCGGTGGTGGCATAGACGAAGATCGCGCCCGAGGCCTCGAAGATGCGCGGCAGCTCGGCCCGCAGCTCCTCGCGCAGCTTGTAGTCGAGATTGGCGAGCGGCTCGTCGAGCAGCACGAGATCGGCGCCCTTGACCAGCGCGCGCGCGATCGCGGTGCGCTGCTGCTGACCGCCGGAGAGCTGGAGCGGCGTGCGCTTCAGGAACGGCTCGAGCCGCAGCAGCTTTGCCGCCTCCGCCACGCGCGCCTCGATCTCGTCGCGCGGCTTGCCCTGCACGCGCAGGGGCGAGGCGATGTTCTCGTAGACCGTCAGCGAGGGATAGTTGATGAACTGCTGATAGACCATCGCGACCGAGCGCTGGCGCACATCGGCGCCGGTGACGTCCTTGCCGTTGACGAACACCTTGCCCGTGGTCGGCTTGTCGAGGCCGGCGAGCAATCGCATGATCGAGGTCTTGCCCGACAGCGTCGGCCCAAGCAGCACGTTGAGCGTACCGCTCTCGAGCGTCAGCGAGACGTCGCGGATGTGCGGCACGCCCTCGACGGTCCGGGTCACGTGATCGAGCGTCACGGTCATGAGCGTCCTCCTGCTTCCAGCAGGGGACTTTGCGCCACCGCGTGGCTCCTGATCCAGTCGTCGAGGGCCGCGATCTCGTCGGCAGATAGTCGCAGGCCGAGCTTGGAACGGCGCCAGACCACGTCCTCGGCGGTGACGGCCCATTCGTTGGCCATGAGATAGCGGACCTCGCGTTCGGTCAGCGTGGCGCCAAAGGCCTGGCCGAGATCCGCAGCCGATTTCGCATCGCCGAGCAGCTTGGTGGCGCGGGTGCCATAGGCGCGCGCCAGGCGCCGCGCATGCGCATGGCTGAGGAAGGGATAGCCGCGCTGCAGCTCGGCGATCAGGCCGTCGATGTCGGATACGTTCATGTCGCCGCCCGGCAGCGGCCATTTGCCGGTCCAGCCCTCGCGCGCCTTCGCGCTGCGCAGATAGGGCGCAAGGCGCTCCAGCGCCTCCTCGGCGAGCCTGCGATAGGTCGTGATCTTGCCGCCATAGATCGACAGCAGCGGCACGCCGCCGGGCGTGTCGAGCTCGAACACGTAGTCGCGCGTGGCGGCCTTGGCCTCGCTGGCGCCGTCGTCATAAAGCGGACGCACGCCGGAATAGGTCCAGACCACGTCGGCGGGCGCGACCGGCTTGGCCAGATATTCGCTCGCCGCCTTGCAGAGATATTCGATCTCCTCAGTCGTCGCCCTCACCTTGGCGGGATCGCCGTCATAGTCGCGGTCGGTGGTGCCGATCAACGTGAAGTCGTCCTGGTACGGGATCACGAAGATGATGCGGCCATCGGCATTCTGGAACATGTAGGCGCGGTCGTGGTCGTAGAGCTTCTTCACGACGATGTGCGAGCCCTGCACCAGGCGCACCTTGGCTTTCGCATTCACGCCGGCACCGCGGCCGAGGACGTCCTCGACCCAGGGCCCGCCGGCATTGATCAGCGCCTTGGCCCGGATCTGCGAGCGCGCGCCCGTCAGCGTGTCGACCATGCTGACGGTCCAGAGGCCGTCCGACTGGCGAATCTCGGTGGCGCGGGTGCGGGTGCGGATCTCGGCCCCCTTGTCGGCAGCATCGCGCGCATTGAGCACGACGAGGCGGGCATCGTCGACGAAGCAGTCCGAATATTCGAAGGCGCGGCTGTAGCGATTCGGGATCAGTGGCTTGCCGACCTCATCGCGCTTGAGATCGACCGAGCGCGTCGCCGGCAGCAGGTGACGGCCGCCGATGTGATCATAGAGAAAGAGGCCGAGGCGCAGCAGCCAGGCCGGGCGCAGGCCGGCATGATGCGGCAAAACGAAACGCAGGGGGCGGATGATGTGGGGCGCGATGCCCCAGAGGATCTCGCGCTCGATCAGCGCCTCGCGGACCAGCCGGAACTCGTAATATTCGAGATAGCGCAGGCCACCGTGCACGAGCTTGGTCGACCAGGACGATGTCCCGCTCGCCAGATCGTTCATTTCGCACAGGAAAACCGTGTTGCCGCGGCCCACCGCGTCGCGCGCGATGCCGCAGCCGTTAACACCGCCTCCAATGATGGCGAGATCGAAAATACGCTCCAACAGACGCATCCCCCGGCGACCGCCCGTTATCGAGCGGTTACTTTCGCTTTTCATTAGATCACACCGGAAAACGAAAGCAAGATGAAAGAGAGGCGAAAGGAAGCGAAAGCGGAACTTTTTTGGTGGGCAATGAGGCAGCGAAATCGGCAGGTGGATGGATATATTTTGGGGCAAGTAGCTCGACCGAACGGCATCCAGGCAGTGGGCCGGCACGCCTTTGCACTTGTATGTAGCAACATTCCTACATAGCTTCCCGAGCGGAGCATGGCCACGGCTTGGAGGCTCAGACGATGGTGACCACCCTGACCAGCCGAGAATTCAATCAAGACACCAGCGGCGCCAAGAAAGCGGCATCGCAAGGACCCGTTTTCATTACGGACCGCGGCCGTCCAGCCCATGTCCTGCTGACCATCGAGGACTACTTGCGCCTAACCGGCGGACACATGAGCCTTGCGGAAGCTCTGGCGCAAACGAACGCGGATTTTGATTTCGATCCGCCTCGCGTGGACGAGGGCATCTTCAGGGCTGCTGATCTCGGCTGATGTTCCTGCTGGACACCAATCTCATTTCCGAATTGAGGCGACCGGACAAGGCCGATCGGCACGTCGTTGCCTGGGCAGGCGCAATTCCGGCAGCAAGCTTCTTCATCTCAGTCATTTCGATTCTCGAGATCGGACTTGGCGCACGCCTGATCGAACGCAGGGACGCAGCGCAAGGTGCCATCTTGCGCAGCTGGATCAACAGCCAGATTCTGGCTCGCTTCGAGGGTCGGATCCTGCCTATCGATACGGCTGTCGCGCAGCGTTGCGCACAACTTCACGTTCCCAACCCGCGCGCCGAGCGCGACGCGCTCATTGCTGCAACCGCGCTCGTTCATGGTTTGACGGTTGTTACGCGCAACGTAGAGGATTTCAAACCGACGGGCGTTGCGCTGCTCAACCCGTGGGACGACGCTTAGCCGCTATCTCAGCCGCACCACTGGCGCGGCTTCCGGTGCGGCGTCCTGGCCGTCGGTCGGCGCATCGTCGATATCCGCGCCCTTCGGCATCGCCTCGACCACCTCGATGCCCTTGCTGTGGCAGATGGTGGCGAGGCGCTCGGGCAGCTCCTGGTCGGTGACGAAGGTCTGGATCTGGGTAATGTGCGCGATGCGCACCGGTGCGCTGCGGCGGAGTTTTGTGGAATCGGCGACCAGCATGACGCTGCGCGCATTGGCAATGATGGCCTGCGCCACCTGCACCTCGCGATAGTCGAAGTCGAGTAGCGCGCCCTCTTCGTCAATCGCGGACGCGCCGATGATGGCGTAGTCGACCTTGAACTGGCCGATCAGCTGCGTCGCGGTCGAGCCGACCACGGCGCCGTCGGCGCGCCGCACCGTGCCGCCGGCGACCACCACCTCGATCCGCGGATGGCGGTAGAGCAGCATCGCGACGTTGAGGTTGTTGGTGATGACGAGCAGGTCCTCATGCGAGGTCAGCGCGCTCGCGACCTCCTCCGTCGTCGTGCCGATGTTGATGAACAGCGAGCAGCCGTTCGGGATCAGCGAGGCGGCGGCCGCCCCGATCGCCTTCTTCTCGTCGGCGGCGACGAAGCGGCGCGCCTCATAGGCGAGGTTTTCCACGCCCGAGGCGATGATGGCGCCGCCATGGATGCGGGTCAGCGAACGCCGCTCGCAGAGATCGTTGAGATCCTTGCGGATGGTCTGCGCCGACACCTCGAAGCGGCGCGCGAGCTCCTCGACCATGACGCGGCCGGAGGCGCGCGCGATGTTGAGGATTTCAGCTTGGCGATGGGTCAGTCCGGTCACGGCAAAGGCCTCACATCAGGATGATGCATGGTGCGGCGGTTCGTGCCTGCGGTCAATGCGGATGCCGATCACGGTTAACGGATGGAGGTTCTCACGACGCCATTTCTTACCACGCCATGACGCTTGCAAGACGTGCGATCAGGTCCGGATCGTCGAACGCGCTGGCGGAGGCGACCGCGCCTGCTCCAACCAGGTCAGCATGGCTGAGGCTGGTGCGGATGCCGACGGTCGGAATGCCGGCCGCCGTTGCGGACTGCACGCCGGTGCGGGAGTCCTCGAATGCGATCGAGGCTTGCGGCCTCGCGCCGACGAAACGCAGCCCTTCCTGATAGGGCAGCGGATGCGGCTTGCCATGCGGCAGCTCGGCGCCGATCACGAGCGCCCTGAAACGATGCGTGATGCCGAGGCCGGAGAGCAGCAGCTCGGCATTGAGACGCGGCGCGTTGGTCACGGCGACCATGGGAATGCCGGCGCCATCGGCGCGGTCGAGCAGCGCCATCAGGCCCGGCAGCGGTGCGATCTGTCCGGCCACCAGGGTGCGGAAGACCTCCTCCTTCTCTTCGAGGATCAGGGCGCGCCGCTCCGGCGCCTCGTGGGGCAGAAAGCGATCGCCGATCGCGACATTGGCGAAGCCCTGCAGCTCGCGGGAGAAACGTGCGTGATCGAAGACGTGTCCGTGCGGGCCGAGCACCTGGTTGAAAGCCTTCAAGTGCAACGGGTCGGTGTCGGCGAGCGTGCCGTCGATGTCGAACAACAACGCCCGGCCCATTCCATCGTGTCTGGTCTCGATCATTTCCGTACTTTCCCAAATGCGCGACGCATCGATGCGGAAGGCGTATCAATACGGCGTCGATCGCGCAATGACGCGTCCACATGACTGGCAGGTGACACTCGACAAAGCCGCGCGCGACTGCAACACTGGTTGCAAGATCAAAAAGGAGGAAACGATGACGATCAACCGACGCGATCTGGCTCTCTCGACTCTTGCCGTCTCCGCGCTTGCGTTCGCGACGCCGGCGCTCGCCGCTTCGGCAGACGAGGAAGCCGTGGCGAAGAGGGTCGAGGCCTTCCGCCTCGCCCAGATCGCGGCCGATCCCAAGGCGCTCGGCGCGCTGTGCGCGGAGGAACTGAGCTACAGCCATTCCAGCGGCAAGGTCGAGGACAAGGCGACCTTCGTCGCCAACGCGACCGACGGCAAGTCGAAGTTTCTGTCGATCGAATACAAGGATCCCACCATCAAGGTGGTCGGCCCCGCAGCGATCGTGCGTTTCCACTGGCTGGGCGAGCAGGAGATGGCGGCCGATGGGAAAAAAGTATCGACCAACCTTCACATCCTGATGAACTGGCAGAAGCAGGGCGACGAGTGGAAGCTGTTGTCGCGGGCGGCGACGAAGTTGTGATGACGTTCTTGCCCTCTCCCCTTGTGGGAGAGGGTGGCTTCGCAAAGCGAAGCCGGGTGAGGGGTTGCCTCAGCGAGCACCTCTCTGATTTTTGAATGCACCGAAAGATACTGCTCATCCGGCGCCATAGCCGAAGCTTTGCTTCGGCGTTCTCTTAAGGCCTCCGGAGGCGGCCTATGCCACCTTCTCCCACAGGGGGAGAAGGAAGGGGCGGCAAAAAATTCCGACCACGCCTCGCGCGTCGAAATCACCGGCGGTAGGTGCTTACGCCGCCTCCTTCACATCGCCGTTCACCAGCCTGCGCGCGGCGCGCTCGGCTTCGCGGGCGTTGCGGAAGAGCTGGCCTTCGAGACGGTTGAAGCGGTGCGACGAGGCGAAGAAGCAGTAGCCTCCAGAAGAACGAACGACGATACCTGCGGTCTGCGAATCGACTTCGATGATGTAGCTGTCCGGCATAGTCCGTGGATTCCTCAGTGCGGGCAAACAACGGTGCTCCTGCCCAAAGGTTCCCTAGGCATTTGAGGCCGTTTCCACCCCGAATCGACACGCAATTGAGTACGCCGGGACCTCATCCGTTTTATGACTGGTTCTTGGCGAAGCCGCGACGCGGGTGACTTGCTCGTGCCGCGTTTTGCGGCGCTGCAAAGCTCGCAAGATGAGGCAGAGCGCCGCGCGCGATTACGTCGCGATCGGCGGATCGTTTCGCTGGATCGCCTGCGGACGGCCGTGGTCGTCGATCGAGACGTAGGTGAAATGACCGTCGGTGACGAGGAACGGATGCAGCTCCTTGCGCCGCAATGCCCACGCCTCGAGATGCACGGTCAGCGAGGTGCGCCCAACGCGCACGAGATTGGCATAGACCGAGACGAGATCGCCGACATAGACCGCTTTGCGAAAATTCATCGCCTCGATCGCGACCGTCACGGTGCGCGACCGCGCAACCTTCGAGGCGAACACGCCGCCGCCGACGTCCATCTGACTGAGCAGCCAGCCGCCGAAGATGTCGCCGTTGGCATTGGTGTCGGCCGGCATCGCCAGCGTGCGGATGCAGAGATCGCCGCTCGGGCCGGTCGTGGCTTGCTCGTTCATGCCCCTCTCACGCGAGATTGCTCACTTGAAATTGTCCCAGCCCGGATCGGGCGCGAAACGCGCGCCGAATCGTTCAGCCAGCGCGCCCAGAGTGGATACAATGTTTTCGACGCCACGCATGCGCGCATAGTTCAGCGGACCGCCGCGGAACGGTGCATAACCGGTGCCGAAGATCATGGCGCCGTCGACTGCATCGGCATCGTCGACGATGCCTTCGCGAAGGGCCGCGACGCAGACGTTGGACATCGGCAGCACCAGGCGGTCGATCATCTGGTCGGTGACGCGCGGACCGGTCTGCGGCAACGGCGTCTTCTCCGCCTTGCCATCCTTCCAGGTGTAAAAACCCTTGCCGGTCTTGCGGCCGAGCTCGCCCTTGGTGACCTTCTCGCGCAGCCAGGCCGGCGTCGGCGGCAGGAGATCGCCGAATTTGGTGCGCAGCATGTCGCCGACGTCGAGGCAGATATCGAGTCCGACCTGATCGGCGAGCTCGATCGGTCCCATCGGCATGCCGAACTGCTCGGCCGCAGCGTCGATCAGGCGTTGGTCCGTCTTCTCGTCCAGCATCACCATCGCTTCCAGCATGTAAGGCGTCAACGCGCGGTTGACGAGGAAGCCGGGCGAGCTCTTCACGGCGAGCGGCAGGCGGTCGATGGCGCCGACGAAGGCGAGCGCCTCTTTGAGTACTTGTGTATCGTTGCCGTCATGGCTGACGACCTCGACCAATTGCAGCCGCGACACCGGGTTGAAGAAATGCAGGCCGACCAGCCGCTCCGGCCGCGCCAGCGTCGTGCGCAGGTCCTGGAGCGGAATGCTCGACGTGTTGGTCGCGAGGATCGCGCCGGGCTTCATCCGCGGCTCGAGCCCGGCATAGACCTTCTGCTTCAGCTCCAGCTTCTCCGGCACCGCCTCGATGATGAGATCGGCGTTGCGGACGCCCTCGCCGTCCATGTCGGGGATCAGGCGATCGAGCGCGTCGCGCACGTCGGTGGGCTTGCGGATGATCTTGCCGTAGAGGTTGGCCGCGCGCTTCACCGCGCCTGCGATCGGCTCCGGCTTCATGTCGGCGAGCGAGACGCGAAAGCCCTGCCCCGCACACCAGGCCGCGATGTCGCCGCCCATGGCGCCGGCGCCGATGACGTGGACCTGCTTCACCGTGTTGCCGGAGCCTGCCGCCTTCTTCATCTGCTCGCGCAGGAAGAAGACTCGGATCAGGTTCTGCGCGGTCGGCGTCACCATCAGCTTGGCGAACGAGGCCTGCTCGGCCTTCAGCATCGCGGACTTGCTGCCGCCATCGGTCTCCCAGAGATCGATCAGCGCATAGGGCGCGGGATAATGCTCGCGCGATGCGGCCTTCGCGGCCTCCGCGCGCATGCGCTTGGCCAGCAGGCCGCGCACTGGCCCGAGATTGGCGGCGCGCGTCAGCAGACCGGGCTTGGCCCGCTTCAGACGGCCGAACAGCGCATCCTTCACCGCGCCCTGGACGTGGCGCTCCTGCGTCACGGTGTCGACGAGGCCGAGCGCCTTGGCGCGGCGCGCGTCGATGGTGCGGCCGGTCAGCATCAGCGCCATCGACTGGGTCGGATTGACCAGCGCTGTGAACCGGGCGGTGCCGCCGAGACCAGGATGCAGGCCGAGCATCACCTCCGGGAAGCCGAAACGCGCCCCCTCGATGGCGATGCGGGCCTGGCAGGCCAGCGCCACCTCGAGCCCGCCGCCGAGGCAGAAGCCGTGAATGACCGCGACCGTCGGCAGCTTTAGCGCTTCCAGATGGTCGACCACCGCGTGCGCGGCGCGGATGCGCGTCTCGACCATGTCGGGATCGGACGCGCCGCGGAATTCGTTGACATCCGCGCCGGCAATGAAGCCCGACGGCTTTGCCGAGCGGATGACGAGACCGGCGGGGCGCTCGGTCTCGATCGCCGCGAGCACGGCGTCGAACTCCTCCATCACATCGGAAGACAGCGTGTTGGCGCTGGCGTCAGCGCGGTCGAACAGCAGCCAGGCGACACCATCCGCATCGCGCGTCAGCTTGAAGTGCTTGTAGGGACCATCCGGTGCGGGCTGCGGCCCGAGCTCCAGCACGCGGCCGCCGAGCACGGTCATGATCTTGGAATCCATGGTCACACCGCCTCGATCAGCATGGCGCCACCGAGCCCGCCGCCGATGCATTCGGTGGCAATTCCGCGCCGCGTGCCGAGCCGCTTCATCGCATTGACGAGATGCAGCACGATGCGATTGCCGGAGGTGCCGACGGGATGGCCGAGCGAGATCGCGCCGCCATCGACGTTCAGCCTCTCGCGGTCGATCTCGCCGGCGGCACCATCGAGCCGCAATATTTCGCGGCAGAACTTGTCATCGTTCCAGGCGGCGAGACAGCCGAGCACTTGCGTCGCGAAGGCCTCGTTCAGCTCCCAGGTCTCGACGTCCTTGATGGTGAGGTCGTTGCGCTGGAGCAGCGGCGTCACCGACATCACCGGGCCGAGCCCCATGATGCTGGGGTCGAGTGCGGCCCAATGGCTGTCGACGATGACGGCTTTCGGCGTCAGCTTGTGCTTTGCCACGGCGGCGTCGGAGGCGAGGATCACCCAAGACGCACCGTCGGTGATCTGGGAGGAATTGCCGGCCGTGACCTGGCCCCACGGGCGCTCGAACACCGGCCGGAGCTTGGCGAGCGTCTCGGCCGTCGAGTCCGGGCGCACGCCGTCGTCGTGGTCGAAGAACTTGCCGTCGCGGGAGAACGCGGTCTCGACCTCGCCCTTCAGATAACCCGCGCTTTGCGCATGCGCGAGCCGGCGATGGCTTTCGGCGGCATAGGCATCCGACTGTGCGCGCGTGATGCCGAAGAGATGGCCGACGACCTCGGCGGTCTGGCCCATGTTCAGCTCGGTGACGGGATCGGTCAGGCCGCGCTCGAGGCCGATGATCGGCTTGAGATCGCGCGGCCTCAGCTTGAACGCTGAGGCGATCTTCGCGGCAACGCCCTTGGCAGTGGCAAGACCGGCGAACCAGCGCACGCCGGAATTCGGCCAGACCAGCGGCGCGTGGCTCAAGGCCTCGGTGCCTCCAGCCAAAATCATGTCGGCATGGCCTTCGCGGATATAGCGATAGGCGGTGTCGATCGACTGCATGCCCGAGCCGCAATTGATCTGCACGGTGAAGGCGACCATGTCCTCACCCATGCCGAGCCGAAGCGCGGCGACGCGGGCCGGGTTCATCTCGTCAGCGATCACGTTGACGCAGCCGAGGATGACCTGGTCGAAGCTATCGGGCGCGAACGGCTGGCGCGCCAGCAGCGGCCGGCCGCACTGCACGGCGAGATCGACCGGCGTGAACGGCCCGGGCCCCGAACGCGCCTTCAGGAACGGCGTCCGGCTGCCGTCGACGATAAATACCGGTCGTGCCATCAGCTCGCCGCCCTCTGCTCACCGAGTTCCTGGAAGAACTGATGCACATTGACGGTTTTCTTGTAAATCGGCGACAGCGCCTCCGGCGCAAAATCGTCGACCTCTATCACTTTTGTGACGGCTTCATGAGCTGCAGCAAGCTGCTCGCCCTCAGCCTGGGTGACCACGCCCTTGCTGACGGCCTCCTTCCAGTCGCGGATATGCGCAGCACGCATGCGCCTGGCGATCGCATCTGTCGCCGCGACCAGCTTGAACGCGCGCTCCAGCCGGGCAAAGCCGCCGTCGTCGTCGACATGAGCGAGATCCGGGGTGAGGCGCTCGCGCGCCGCCGACGGCTCCAGCACGATGGCAGCGCATTGGTGCACGACGCGATCGGACGGGCCGAGCACGCGGGCGCCGAACGGCTGGACCACGAGCTTGAGGAGGCCGGAGACGAAGCGGTTCGGCAAATTGGCCAGGATTTCGGCAAGCCGGTTCTCGATGGTTTTGAACCCGGTCGCCATGCACCATTCCAGCGCGGCGAAATCCTCCTTCTGCCGCCCCTCGTCCTGCCAGCGCTTCAGCGCGGCCGAGAGCAGGTAGAGCTCGGACAGGATGTCGCCGAAGCGGGCCGACAGCATCTCCTTGCGCTTGAGCGCGCCGCCGAGCGTCAGGAGCGCCATGTCGGCGCACAGCGCAAACGCCGCGGAGTAGCGCGAGAGCTGGCGGTAGAAAGGCGTGGCGTCGCCCGCATCCGGCGCCGGCGCGAATGCGCCAAAGGTCCAGCTCCGGCCGAAGACGCGGAACAGGGTCCGGAAGCTGTGGGCGACATGCTTCCAGAACGTCTTGTCGAACGCGCTGAGGCCGCGCTCGCGATCGGTATCGGCGAGCGCATTCATCTCGTCGAGCAGGTAAGGATGGGCGCGGATCGCTCCTTGCCCGAACACGATGAGATTGCGGGTCAGGATATTGGCGCCCTCCACCGTGATGCCGACCGGCACGGCGCGGTGGAGATTGCCGAGATAGTTTTGCGGACCGTCGATCACGGCCTTGCCGCCATGGATGTCCATGGCGTCGTCGACCGCGGTGCGCATCCGCTCGGTCGCGTGCAACTTCATGATGCCGGAGATGACGGCGGGATGGACGCCGGCATTGAGCGCCGCGCAGGTCAGCCGGCGCGCCGCATCGAGCTGATAGGCCGTGGCGACGATGCGCGCCAGCGGCTCCTCGACGCCTTCGAACTTGGAGATCGAGATGCCGAACTGCTCGCGGATGCGGGCATAGGCGCCGGTGGTGCGCGCAGCATAGGCGGCGCCGGCCGCCGACAGTGACGGCAGCGAGATGCCGCGGCCGGCGGCGAGCGCGGTCATCAGCATCTTCCAGCCCTGCCCCAGGCGCTCCCCACCGCCGATGACATAGTCGAGCGGAATGAAGACGTCGCGGCCCCAGTTCGGGCCGTTCTGAAAGACCTGCATCGAGGGCAGGTGGCGCTGCCCGATCTCGACGCCGGGCAAGTTCGTCGGGATCAGCGCCACGGTGATGCCAAGCTCTTCCTGGCCCCCGACGAGATGATCGGGGTCATAGGCCTTGAAGGCAAGGCCGAGCAGCGTCGCGACCGGGCCGAGCGTGATGTAGCGCTTGTGCCAGTTGAGGCGGAGGCCGACGACCTCGCGCCCCTCGAATTCGCCCTTGCAGATGATGCCGCTGTCGACCATCGAGGCGGCATCGGAGCCGGCTTCCGGGCTGGTGAGGCCGAAGCAGGGAATCTCGCGTCCGTCGGCGAGCCGCGGCAGCCAGCGCTGCTGCTGCTCAATGGTGCCGAAGCGCATCAGGAGCTCGCCGGGGCCGAGCGAGTTCGGCACCATCACGGTGACCGCGGCCGCGATCGAGCGGGTCGAGATCTTGCGTACGACTTCCGAATGCGCGTAGGGCGAGAAGCCAAGGCCGCCGAACTCCTTCGGAATGATCATGCCAAAGAACTTTTCGCGCTTGACGAAGTGCCAGACGTCCTGCGGCAGGTCGCGCGATTCCCAGAAAATCTTCCACTCGTCAAGCATGGCGCAGAGCTCGTCGACGGGGCCATTGAGGAACGCCCGCTCCTCGTCCGTCAGCCTCGCCTGCGGGACCTTCAGCAGCTTCGACCAGTCGGGGTTGCCGGTGAAGAGATCGGCATCCCACCAGACGTCGCCCGCCTCCAGCGCCTCCCGCTCGGTGTCGGACATCGCCGGCAGCACGCCGCGCGCCCAGGAGAAGATCGGCTTTGTGATGGTGTCGCGGCGGAAGCTCATGGCGGACCTCATGCATCGGCGCGGAGACAGGTCATTTTAGCGGAAAATCGGCGGGCGGAGGCGAACATCTCGCCTGCAACATTGACGCGGCCGGGCGGCCGCCCGAGCCATAACGGCCTGGGCGTGGGGACAGTTCCGGGAGGGGTGGGGGCGTCATTCCGGGGCGCGCAAAGCGCGAGCCCGGAATCCATCGTGCAGCAGCTCGGTGGACCAATGGATTCCGGGCTCGACGCTACGCGTCGCCCCGGAATGACGGGAGTGACCTAATCCGGCCGGACCATCTCGAACATGTTTTCCGGCTTGATCTCGAAATAGTCGCCGCGGCGGCCGGCGCGGACGATGGGGCGGGCGGCGGCGGTCTGGTAGACGCCGTCCTTGATCAAGGCCTTGTCGATGTGGACGGCGACGACTTCGCCGAGCGTCAGCCAGGCGTCGGCCTCCTTGCCGTCGGCGCCCTTGAGGCGGACGATGTCGGAGACCTTGCACTCGAAGGCGACGGGGCTCTCGCCGACGCGCGGGACATTGACGAGCTTGCCGGGCACGGCCGTGAGGCCCGCGACCTCGAACTCGTCGACTTCGGGGGCGACGTGCGCGGCGGTCGCGTTCATGTGCTTGGCGAGATCCATCGTGGTGAGATTCCAGACGAACTCGCGGGTCTGCTCCATGTTCGCCACCGTGTCCTTCCAGTTGGTGGAGGAGAAGCCGATGATCGGCGGCACGTAGCAGAACGCGTTGAAGAAGCTGTAGGGCGCGAGGTTGACGTGGCCCCTGGCGTCGCGCGAGGAGATCCAGCCGATCGGCCGCGGCGCGATGATGGCGTTGAAGGGATCGTGCTTGAGGCCGTGGCCCTTGGAGGGCTCGTAGAAGTACAGGTCTTTGTCGGTCACGCTGGCTTTCCCCCGCTCGTCATTGCGAGCGCAGCGAAGCAATCCAGAATCCCTCCGCAGAGACAGTCTGGATTGCTTCGCTGCGCTCGCAATGACGGAGTTTGTTGGTCCGTCATTGCCCGCCACCGGCCCGTCATTCCGGGGCGGAACGGCTTGCTTATAGGAGCAAACGCCCCCGCCCGTCAGTGGCGCGGCGACAGACCGGCGATGACGAAATCGATCATCTGGTCGATGGTCGGGCCCGGCTTGGTGGCGCACTGGGCGATCATCTGGGGGTGGAAGAAGCGGATCATCGCAGAGCAGGAGCAGAGCGCGGCCAGCTGCAGGTCCGGCGCCTCGAACTCCCCGGAGGCGACGCCTTGCGCGATCATCTGGCCGATCATTCCGGCGATGCATTCCATATGGGCGACGCAGACGTCCCAGTCCTCCTCCATCGCGATCGCGACCATCTCGTGCAGCTTGTTGTCGCCGACATAGCGCTCGGTGTTCATGCGATTGATGGTGGTGAGCAGCTCGCGGAAGCGCTCCTTCACCGGACCGGGCTTTGCCACGATCCGCTGCGCCTCCAGCTCGACCTCGCCCATCAGCGAGCGCGCCACCGCCTGATGAATCGCCTTCTTCGATTCGAAGAAGCGATACACGTTGGCGGGGCTCATCCTGAGCTCCTTGGCGATGTCGCCGACCGTCGTCTTCTGGTAGCCGATCTGGCGGAACAGCCGCTCGGCCACCTCGAGGATGCGATCCCGGGTGTCGACTTCGATATGTTCCGAAACAAGGGCCATCAGTCAGGACTCGTTGGTCAGCAGTCTTCTCATCTATTCAGCCGCTTCGGCAAGCGGAATTGCGTGCGGGTCATCGCTCCCATGCTGCGGCGCGGCAGGCTGCTCGGGCGTTCCGGCCTCGTCCAGGCTCTTGCGGAACCACAGGGCGTAGAGGCCCGGCAGATACAGGAGCGTCAGGAAGGTCGCGACGAACAGGCCGCCCATGATGGTGATCGCCATCGGGCCCCAGAAGGCCGAGCGCGACAGCGGTATCATGGCCAGAATGGCGGCGAGCGCCGTCAGCACCACCGGTCGGGCACGGCGGACGGTCGCCTCAACGATCGCCTCGCGCCGGGTCAGGCCGTGGCTGACGTCGGTCTCGATCTGGTCGACCAGGATGACCGTGTTGCGCATGATCATGCCCGCGAGCGCGATCAGGCCGAGCAGCGCCACGAAGCCGAACGGGGCATTGGCGACGTTGAGGCCGAGCGAGGCACCGACGATGCCGAGCGGCGCGGTCAGAAACACCAGGATCAGGCGCGAGAAGCTCTGCAGCTGGATCATCAGCAGCGTCAGCATCACCATGACCATCACCGGGAAGAGGATGAAGATCGAGGCGTTGCCCTTGGCGGATTCCTCGAACGCGCCGCCCGGCTCGATCCGGTAGGCCGGCTCGAGGTGATCCTTGATCGCCTTCAGCTTCGGCGTGATCTGGTTGGTGACATCAGGCGCCTGCACGCCATCGACGACGTCGGAGCGCACGGTGATCGCCATGTCGCGGTTGCGCCGCCACATGATCGGCTCCTCGTGGGCATATTCGATTCGAGCGATCTGCTGCAGCGGCACGGCGACGCCGTTGCGCGAGGTGATGGTGAGATCGCCGACGCCGCCGAGATCGAGACGCTCGGACGGGATCGCACGGGCGACCACGCCGACCTTCTCGATGCCGTCGCGCACGGTGGTGACCTGCGAGCCCGAGATCAGCATCGCCAGCGCCTGCGAGACGTCCTGCGGGGTCAGGCCCATGGCGCGGGCGCGGTCCTGGTCGACGACGAGCTTCAGGTAAGGCGACTGCTCGTTCCAGTCGAGCTGGACGTCCTTGACGCTCTTGTTCTCCCGCATGACGTCGCGGACCTGGTAGGCGATCTCGCGGACCTTGTTGGCATCCGGGCCGATCACGCGGAACTGGACGGGGAAGCCGACCGGCGGGCCGAAATTGAAGCGGTCGACGCGCACGCGCGCCTCGGTCAGGAAGCCCTCGGCAGCCGCGGTCTCGATCTTGGCCTTGATGCGCTCGCGCGCCTCGACGCCCTTGGCGACGATGACGATCTCGGCAAAGGCCTCGTTCGGAAGCTGCGGGTTGAGCCCGAGCCAGAAGCGCGGCGAGCCCTGGCCGACATAGGCGGTATAGGTCTCGATGTCCTTGTCGTCCTTGAGCAGCGTCTCGGCCTTCTTCACCGCCTTTTCGGTGACGTTGAAGGCGGTGCCCTCGGGCAGGCGCAGCTGCAGGAACAGCTCGGGCCGCTCCGACAGCGGGAAGAACTGCTGCTGGACCTGGCCAAAGCCGACGATCGAGGCGACGAAGACGCCAACGGTCGCGACCACCACGGTGATGCGGTGGTTGACGCACCATTGCACGATGGCGCGCAAGCCGCGGTACATGCGGGTCTCGTAGACCGCATGCGGATCATGGTTGTGGTGGACCTTGATCTCGGGCAGCAGCTTGGCGCCGATATAGGGCGTGAAGATCACCGCCACGAACCAGGAGGCGACCAGCGCGATCGCCACGATCCAGAAGATGCTGCCGGCATATTCGCCGACCGCGGAATTAGCAAAGCCGATGGGGAGGAAGCCAGCGGCCGTGACCAGCGTTCCCGTGAGCATCGGAAACGCAGTAGATTCCCAGGCAAAGGACGCCGCGCGCATGCGGTCCCAGCCCTGCTCCATCTTCACCACCATCATCTCGACCGCGATGATGGCGTCGTCGACGAGCAGGCCGAGCGCGATGATCAGCGCGCCGAGCGTGATGCGGTGCAGGTCGAGCGACATTGTGTTCATGACGACGAAGACGATGCCGAGCACCAAAGGCACCGACAGCGCGACCACGATGCCGGTACGCCAGCCGAGCGCCAGGAACGAGACGAACAGCACGATGACGAGCGCTTCCATGAACGAGTGCACGAACTCGCCGACGGCGTGCTCGACCACCTTGGGCTGGTCGGCGATCAGCCTGACGTCGACGCCCTGCGGCACCGCCTTCATGAAGTCGGCCGTCGCCTTCTCGACCTGCTTGCCGAGCTCGAGGATGTTGGCGCCCTTGGCGGTGACGACGCCGATGCCGATCGCGGGCTTGCCTTCCTGGCGCACGACGAAGCTCGGCGGATCGACATAGCCGTGGGTGACGGTGGCGATATCGCCGAGACGGAACACGCGGCCGTTGCTCTCGACCGGCGTTTCGGCGACGGCCTTGGCACCGTCGAGCGCGCCGGTGACGCGCAGCGGCACGCGCTGCGAGGAGGTCTCGACCGTGCCGGCCGGGGTCACGTTGTTCTGCTTGGCGAGCGAATCGAACAGGGCCTGCGGCGTGATGCCGAGCGTGGCGAGCTTGGCATGGCTGAATTCGACGAAGATGCGCTCATCCTGGTTGCCGTAGACGTCGACCTTGGTGACGCCGGGCACCTTGAGCAGGCGCTGGCGAAAACCTTCGGAGACCTTCTTGAGCTGGGCATAGTCGGCGCCGTCGCCGGTCATCATGTAGAGGATGGAATCGACGTCGGAGAACTCGTCGTTGACGACGGGTCCGAGGATCCCTGCGGGCAGCTGACCCTGCACGTCGACCAGCTTCTTGCGCAGGAGATAGAAGAGGTACGGCACGTCCTTCGGCGGCGTGTTGTCGCGGAAGGTCACCTGGAGCGCGGTGAAGGCGGGCTTGGAATAGGTCTGCACCTTCTCGAAATAGGGCAGTTCCTGGATCTTCTTCTCGATGGGATCGGCGACCTGGGTCTGCATTTCCTGCGCGGTCGCGCCGGGCCAGATCACGGAGACGTTGACCACCTTCACCGTGAAGAACGGGTCCTCGGCGCGACCGAGCTTCTCGTAGGAGAAGAAGCCGGCAACGCCGAGGATGATCATCAGGAAGAGCACCAGCGTCGGATGGCTGACGGCCCAGGCCGAAAGGTTGAAGCGCTTCATCGCACTCTCCGAAAGACGATCCAGTTGCAAACAACGATGCTCAAACCGTCGTCGCGAGGCAGCGAAGCAATCCAGGGGGCTGGGCAGGTTCTGGATCGCTTCGCCGCTTCAGCCTTTGCTTAGGGACAAGGGCCGAAACTCACCTCACACGACGTAACTCGTAAGAATTTCTTAGAAGCTCAGCGACGACACGATCCGCACCCGCTGGCCCGGATCGAGCTTCTGCACGCCGAGGGCGACGATCTTGGCGCCCTCCTCCACACCGCCGGTGATGACGACGTCCTTGCTCTCGTAGGACTTCACCGTGACCGGCTTGAGCGTGACGCCACCGTTGTCGTCGACGACGTAGAACGACGGCTTGCCGCCCTCGTTGAACAGCGCCGACAGCGGCAGCCGCGCGACCCGCTCGGTGGCGGCATCCGACAGCGTCAGCGTCGCGGTCATGCCGAGCGCGACCTTGTCGTCGGCCTCGGGCAGCGAGAACTTTGCCAGATAGGTGCGCGTGGCGGGATCCGCCGCCGGCGCGATCTCGCGCAGCTTGGCCGTGTATTTCTTGTTCGGCTCGGACCAAAGAGTGACGCTGGCGACGCCCGACTTGGCACGTCCAACCAGCGTCTCAGGGATCGCGACGACCGCTTCCTTCTCGGCAAAGCGGGCGACACGGATCGAAGCCTGGCCCGCGGCGACCACCTGGCCGGGCTCGATCAGCGTTGCGGTGACGACGCCGCGGGCGTCGGCAACGAGCGTCGCGTAGGAAAGGGAATTCTTGGTCAACTCGACCGAGCGCTCGGCCCGGTTCAAGCGCGCACGCGCTTCATCGGCGGCGGCGCGGCTCTGGTCGAGCTGCGCGTCGGTGGTCCAGCCCTTGGCCTTGAGGTCCTTGGCGCGCTGCTCGGCGGCGGCGGCCTGGGCCAGCACGCCGGTTGCGGCGCTCTGCTCGGCAACGGCCTGCTCGGCCTGGAGCTTCAAATCGATCTCGTCGAGGGTGGCGAGCGGCTGGCCGACTTCGACCGTCTGGCCGACTTCGACGAGGCGCTTGGCGACCTTGCCGGCGACCCGGAAGCCGAGATCGCTCTCGATCCTGGGGCGGATGGTGCCGACGAAGCTGCGCTCCGGCGTCTCGGCATCATAATGGGCGGTTGCCACCAGAACCGGCCGCGGCGGTTCGGCCTTCTCGGCGACGGTATCGTTGCACCCCGCCAGCGAAACGGCCATCAGGGCGAGCGAGGCTCCTGCCAAAAGCTTGGAATAGCTCGACAAAACCGACCGGACGAACATCGAAGGACACTCCTGCATCTCGATTGAGAGGAATGTCGACTGTTCACTGATAAAAGTCAATAATCGTCAGTCATCAGGAATGCGTGATTGTTAAGGGGGTGGTGCGTTTTGAGTGGAATGGCGACAGCGGTGCTATCGTAGGGTGGGCAAAGCGGAGCGTGCCCACCAATCAGGTCAGCGTAGGGGAAGACAGTGGGCACGGCGCGAAGGGCCGCGCCTTTGCCCACCCTACAAGACCCTGCACTACCGCCCTTGGCCGGCGAATTCGTGCTTGCTGTCGTGGCCGCCGACGAACACCAGGATGCCCGCGAGCAGCGGCAGCACGGCGAGCACCAAGAGACCGGTCGAGGTCTGCCCCGTCGCTTCATTGACCCAGCCAATCAGGTACGGCCCACCGAATCCGGCGAGATTGCCGATCGAGTTGATTAGCGCGATGGCGCCGGCGGCCGCCGTGCCGGAGAGCCAGGCCGTCGGCAGCGTCCAGAACACGCCGAAGCAGCAGAACACGCCGATCGCGGCGACCGTCAGCACCACCATGGTTAGCGTGGGATCGGTGAGATAGGAGGACACCGCGAGCGCAATAGCAGTCAGGATCAGCGGTGCGCCGACATGGAACACGCGCTCGCGGCTCGCATCCGAATGCCGCGCCCACAGGATCATGGCGATGGTGCCAAACAGATACGGGATCGCGGTGACGAACCCGGTCTGGGCGTTGGTGAGGCCGAACGCCTTGACGATCTGCGGCAGCCAGAACTGCATGCCGTAGAGCGCGCCGACGAAGCCGAAATAGATCAGGCTCAGCGTGATTACCTTCGGCGAGGTCAGCGCCTCGCCGAGCGAGAAATGCTTCACCGCCTGCTTGGCCGCAATCTCCGAATCGAGCTTCGCCTTGAGCCACGCCTTCTGCTCGGCCGAGAGCCAGTCCGCCTTCTCCGGCTTGTCGGTGAGGTAGAACCAGGTGGCGATGCCGAGCAGCACCGACGGAATGCCCTCGATGATGAAGAGCCATTGCCAGCCTTTCAGCCCCATCATGCCGTCGAGCCCGAGCAACAGGCCCGAGATCGGCGCGCCGATCACGGTCGAGACCGGCACCGCAATGGCGAAGGCCGCAAGAAAGCGGGCGCGATATTCGGCCGGATACCAATAGGTGAGATAGAGGATGATGCCCGGGAAGAAGCCGGCTTCGGCCACGCCGAGCAGGAAGCGCAGCACATAGAAGCTGGTGACGCCGCTGACCATTGCCATCAGCGCCGAGATGATGCCCCAGGTCACCATGATCCGGGCGATCCAGCGGCTGGCGCCGAATTTCTCCAGCGCCAGATTGCTCGGCACCTCGAAGATGAAATAGCCGATGAAGAAGATGCCAGCGCCCCAGGAGAAGATCAGCGGCGTGAACTTCAGCTCCGCATTCATGGTCAGCGCGGCGAAGCCGAGATTGACGCGGTCGAGATAGGAGAAGAAGTAGGCCAGCACCAGGAACGGGATCAGTCGCCAGGAGATCGCGCGGATGGTCGAGGTTTCGATATCGCTCTTGCTGGCGCTCTCGGCACCGCCGGCGGAACCGGCATAGGTGGTCTGGCTCATGGCTTCCCCCCGGGTTGTTGCTTTTTCTAGGGCCAAGTGGCGGTTTTGAGCATCGCGGGCAAAGAGTCAATGGAGCGAGCAATGCGCGGAGCGCAGCCGGATCAACCCGTGGCGCCGATGCGGATCTCGCTGATCCGCGCCGGCCTCGCACTCGCGGTGATCGTCTGCGGGCTGTCCTTGCGCTGGTATGGATTCCCGCTCGGGTTTCCAGCCTTCGTGGTGAAGTATGGCGGCTCGCTGTTATGGGCCACGATGGTGTTTCTGCTGGTCGGAGCCGTGCTGCCGGGACTCACGCAGACGCAGATTGCGGCGATCGCGGCTGTGATCGCCATCGTCGTCGAAGTCTTCCGGCTGGTGCACACGCCATGGCTCGATGCGTTCCGGCTGACCACGGCCGGCGGGCTGCTATTGGGGCGCATCTTTTCGCTGTGGAATCTCGTGGCCTACGTGATCGGGATTGCGCTCGGCGGTTGGATCGATCGAGTTGCCAAGATGCACACCCTCGTAGGGTGGGCAAAGCGAAGCGTGCCCACCATAAGCAGATGGTGGGCACGGCGCTAACGCGCCTTTGCCCACCCTACGAGACCGATGCCAAGCCCTCACTCCGCCACCTGAAACCGCTCGAAGCGGTCGAGCTCCTCCTCGATCACGCGCTTCAGCTCCTTGCGGCCCGCCGTCTTCCTGCCCTGCCCGACCCAGGTCCATTTCTGCATCAAGAGCTTCTTGTTCTGCCGGTCGGTCTTGAGATCGAGCGCGGCGACGATCTCGTCGCCGACCAGCACGGGCAGCGCGAAATAGCCGAGCTTGCGCTTGGCCTTCGGCACATAGGCCTCGAACAGATGGTTGTAGCCGAAGATGAGGTTGGTGCGCTTGCGCTGGATGATCAGGGGATCGAACGGCGAAAGGATGTGGACGAGATCGGGCGATACCTCATGCGGCTCGAGCGCTGCGGGCGAAGCCCAGTGCTCCTGCTTGCCGGCGCCCTCGATCGCGACAGGCACGAGCTCGCCGCGGCGGACGCGCGAGGCGATCAGGCGCGCGACCGGCTTCTTGCTCGGCGCATCGAGATGGCAGACCGAATCGAGGCTAACCACGCCCTGCGAGCGCAGCGCGCGATCGAGCAGATAGGCCGTGATCTCGCTTGCCGGCGCCGGCTTCGGCAGCCTGTCCCAGCCGAAATGACGCGTCGTCAGCTCATAGGTCTTGAGCATGCCCTGGCGCTCGCTGATGGTGACGGCGCCGGTATAGAAGGCGAGCTGCAGCGCCCGCTTCGACGGCTTGCGGCTCTGCCACAGATGCTCCTTCTCGACGAGCACGTCGTCGTCGATGTCACGGATCGTCAGCGGCCCGGTGCGCAGCAGCCGCATCACCTTGCGCGTGTCGGCCGGCTTCACCGCAGCGAACCATTTGTGCCCCTCGCGGCGGTGCTCGCGCATCGCCGGCAGGAAGAAGCGGAAGTCGTTCGCCGGCACGTAGGAGAGCGCGTGCGTCCAGTACTCGAACACGGTCTTGTCGATGCTCTGGGCATGGCGCAGATCGGCGCGGCGATAGGACGGGATCCGGCTGAACAGGATGTGGTGATGGCAGCGCTCGATGACGTTGATGGTGTCGATCTGCACATAGCCGAGATGCGCGACTGCGGCCGCGGCGGCCTGTGCGCCTTCGCCGAACGGGGCGCGCTGATCCAGCCGCTGGGCATGGAGCCAGATCTGCCGGGCCTGTGTCGTGGTGAGCGGGAGTGGTTTGGGCGCGCGGGACATTGCGAGGAGGAATGTAGCGGGATTCGCGCAGGAAAAAGAGACACGGCAAAACGGCGGGCGAAAGAAAAAGCCGCGCTGCCATCTGCTGCCAGCGCGGCCAGAACGTGCAAGTTCGGCAGGAAACCTTACTTCATCGCCATCGATTTTTCGGCGCTCATGTAGTGCTTGCAGGCGGCGCGCATGTTGCCTTTGCTCATCTCAGAATTGGCCGAGGCCATCGACTTCCTCGCTGCCATCTTGCCCGGCGTGTCTTCGCCGCCCAGCCCGCCAACGAGCTTTGCCATGTTCGCACTGGTGCATGCCATCTTGGCGGCGGATGCGGGAGACAGAGCAAGTGCAACGAACGTTGCCGCGAGCAACAGGGTCTTCATCAATTTCTCCTCCGGAAACGAAGCCGGCTACATGCCGGCCAACGCAGCATCCATCTTTCCCGGACAAACGGCTCGCAGAGAAGATATTTTCGTTGCGCCTAACGTGCGGCTTTTGGGCGCTCCCCGACGCTGCCGGTCGCCACATCGGGTTCACACGACGCCTTGCCGCGCCCCTCCGACTGGCACCGATAGACGCTGCCGGTGAGACGATCGACCAGCCAGATGTTCTCCTCGGTCGGCCCTTCCAGGCCGACATAGCGGGAGGTCAGCCCCGTGATCAGTGTCGACAGCAGGATCGCCACCGCGATCATCGCCGCGCCGATATAGATGGGCATTGTGCTCGGGGTCACTGTCCGGTCCGGCGGGCCGCTGCGATGGAACTGATAGTCGCGCTGATAGTCACTTGGCCTCGGCACAGGACGGAACTCGCCTCCCCTCGCGTCAAATTGTCGAATGATTGAAGCGTGCTAGGCGGGCATCTGGTCGAATTCTTGTTCGCGGGCGGGCGGTGCGGCGACGCCTTTGCGACTTTCGGGTTTCCCGGAACCCCGCGGCTGCCGGTCCGAAAGCAGACTGCGAACGATCGAACCGGACCAGGGTGCCCTCGGGTCGTCGTTTCGAATGTGACCAAGATCACATCGACGCCGTTGAACCTGCCCTAGGCTCGCAGCATCAAATCGCCATCAGGCGTAACAGCGAGGATACGACAATGACCCGTTTTGATAAATTCTTTGGACTGAAGGCGATAACTCTCTCCGCAGCCCTGACGATGACGGCGAGCCTTGCGCTGGCCGGCGACAACAACTTCTCCGCCGACCAGATCGTCGATGCGCTGAAGCCGAAGCCGGCGACGCGCGGCCTGTCCGTTGGCCCCCAGGCCGACACGACCGTGCAGGCCAAGGAAGCGACCTTCCTGAACACCGTGCGGAACCGCTCGACCCGGTCGCTCTCGACGGGCGAGCGCGAGCAGATTGCCGAGCTCGCTGCGACCAAGCCGAAGATCGATCTGGAGATCCAGTTCGACTACAACTCGGCCGACATCGCCAAGACGTCGGTGGCCTCGGTCCAGGCGCTTGGCAAGGCGCTGTCCGATCCGGCGCTGAAGGGCTCGACCTTCGTCGTCGCCGGCCACACCGACGCGACGGGTGGCGAAGCATACAATCAAGGTCTCTCCGAACGGCGCGCCGACACCATCAAGAAGTACCTGATGCAGAATTACGGCCTCAACGGCAACGATCTCGTCACCGTCGGCTACGGCGAGACCAAGCTGAAGGATGCAGCCAACGGCGCCGACCCGATCAACCGCCGGGTCCAGGTCGTGAACATGGACACCAAGACCGCGGCGAAGTAACTCTCCGCCCCTGGGTGAAACACGCCGCCTGCCGCAGCCCGACAGGCGGCGAAATCATATCCAGCTTTGGAACAGCATCAGCCGGTTGAAGCTCCCCATCGAGGTGCCGACGAAGGCTGCGGAAATCGGCAGCATCACCGCAAAGCCGGCCGCGGCGATGCCGACATAGACCCACAGCAGCCAGCGCGGCAGACCATCGCGGCGCATTGCATAGACCAGCGCCAGCGTCGCCGCTGTCGCGGCCGGCAGATAGTAGTAGATGAAGCCCAGCGTGCGCGGCAGCAACGCCCAGGCGAGCCAGGGACCGAAGTAGAATGCCGCGATCAGGAATGCGTCCCAGCGCCGCGCCACGATGAAGTCGCGCAGCACGATGGCGAGTGCGGGCAGTGCCGGCCACAGCACGAGGGGATTGCCGAGGAAGACGATCGCAGCGACGTGGTCCTCCGCCGTCTTGTCGAACAGGAACCAGACCGGGCGCGCGAGCAGCGGCCAGGACGGCCATGCGCTCATATAGGTGTGGCCGGCAATGGCCGTCGTGGTGTTGTCGGCAAAGATCCGACGCTGCGCCTCGATCAAGTCCGGCAGTGACAATCCGTAAAGCGGAACGAAGGCCGCAAGATAAGTCATGCCGGGCAGGACGGCGAAGCAGAGCGCGACATGATGCAGCTTCAGGCCGGGCCAAAGCTCCGGCCGATACCAGTCGTCCGGCTTCGCATCGGCGAACAGCGTGTGCCAGCCCTGCATCAGGCGGATCACCGCAACGACGACGATGCAGACGCCGAGCGGGAACAGGCCGCTCCATTTACACGCGGCCGCAAGGCCGAACAGGCTGCCCGCCACCGCGAACAGCGCTTGCGGCCGCTCCCTGCGAAACCCATGCATGAAGGCGGCGGTGGCGAGCAGACCGAAGCCGAGCGCGAAGATGTCCAGCATCGCGATGCGCGCCTGCACGTAGAGCATCTGGTTGAAGGCCGCGATCAGCGCGGCGGCGATCGCCGGCGACTGCGCTGCGAACAGCGCGAGTCCGCACAGATAGATTGCGACGATCGCGAGCGCGCCGAACAAGGTCGCGGGATAACGCCAGCCAAGCGCGCTGTCGCCGAAGGTTGCGATCGATGCCGCGATCAGCTCCTTGGCCAGCGGCGGATGCATCGGATTGAGCGTCGGCTGCGACATCGCGGGCGCCAGCATCTGTCGCGCCGCCGGCACGTAATGCACCTCGTCGAAGACGAATTTTTCCGGCGTGGTGACGCCGATCAGCAGCGCCAGATGCGCGATCAGGAAGATCGCGACAGCGATCACTGCGCTCCGCGACACCGCCGGAACCGCAGGCAATTCGCGCGTCTTTTGTGGGACTGTCTTGCGTGGCAAATTGGCTGCACCGCGGAGAAAAAGAAACTGCTTCTCGTCATTGAACGCATTCTGCCGCAACTGTCACTAAGCATGACGCACGTCCTGCGCCGCTTGTGATAATTCCGCCACATCGGAAGCGGGCGCGATCCGGTACGATCAGGGACACATCGATCGGTTGCGAAATGAATTTGCGTTTTTGGCTTTTACCCACACTGCTCACGGCCGCAATCTGCGCGGCGTCCGGCGCCAAGGCGCAGACGCGCGTCGGCGAGGCCGTCGTGATTCAGAACGAAGTGGTGCGCGTCGCCGCGACCACGACGCCGATCAATGTCGGCGACAGCATGCTGCGCGACGAGACCGTGCGGACCGGCGCCGACAGCGCGGCGCGTTTCGTGATGGCCGACAGCACCAACCTGTCGCTCGGCCCGAGCGCAACGCTGAAGCTCGACCGCACCGTCTTCAACGACGAGCACAGCTATCGTGACGTCGCGATCCGCATGACCACGGGCGCCTTCCGCTTCGTCACCGGACGCTCCGACAAGGCCGCCTACAAGATCACGACGCCACTCGCCACCATCGGCGTGCGCGGCACCACCCTCGACATTCTCTCGCAGCGCGGGCGCTCCGTCGTCGTGCTTCAGGACGGCGCGGCCAGCGTCTGCACGAAGAGCGGCCAGTGCGTGCAACTCACGCAGCCCGGCGACACCGCCATCATCACATCGACCGGCGGCAAGGTGAGCATCACCAGGACCAACGCGCCGCCCTGGACCTTCGCCGCCAATTGCGCCGCGAGCGCCGGGTTATGCGCGGTCAACCAGTACGCCGGCGCCTCGCCGACCATCACGCCTGCCGTCCAGGACGACGGCATGCTGTGCGGGCGGTGACGATGGCGCCCCCCGGCTTCAGACGAATCATCCTCTCGGGCGCATTGATGGCGGCGGCCGTTCTTGCCTTCGCGACGCTCAACGCGAGTCCGGCTACAGCCCAAGCGTCGTGCCAGTCCGAGTGTACCCAGCCGACGCCAACGCCTACACATTCTCCCTCACCTTCGCCCTCCCCGTCACCGAGCCCCTATCCGTCGCCCACGCCAAGCCCGTATCCGTCGCCGAGCCCGACACCGACCGGCGCGGATTCCAGCGGCAATTCGATCGGCGGTCTCGCCAATCAGCGCTTCAACCAGATGATCACCAACCGGGTGCTCGGCACGGTGCTGCTCGGTGTCAACGAGCAGGTCAATTGCAACGACTGCATCAGCGCGTTCGGCTCCGCCGGCTCGTTCTCGGCCGGCATCCACGGCCGCAAGGAACTGACCAACAATCTGTCGCTGCTCGCCGGCATCGCCTACACGCATTACAACGAGGGCGGCTACAAGATCACGAGCGCACCGATCGGCGCCTTCGCGCTGCGCTATGATTTCACCGACTGGGGCTCGTCGCGCCCGTTCTTCGACGTCGGCGCGATCCTGACGCCGTGGGAGAAGGCTCGCTACACGCGCAGCTACGACACCAGTCTCGGCCCGGTGAGCGTGACGAGCTCGACCAACGCGTCCAACTACGCCGTTTACGGTCGCGCCGGCTGGATGAGCCGCCTCTCGCCGCGCGACGAGGTCGCGGCCTCGATCGAGGTCTGGCAGCTCTGGCAACGCGTCTCCGGCTATAGCGACAGCGCGGTGGCATTCAATCCGTTCGACGCCAGCATCGCTGATGGCACCGACCGCACCAGCCTCGTCAAGATCGGCGGCCAGTGGACGCATCTGTTCGGCAGCAACATCGAGACCAACATCAATGGCGGCTGGGTGCAGTCCTTTGCGAGCCACAGCGGCATCGTCGCCACCGTGACCGGCCAGGGCACGGTGGTGCCGACCATGGGCAACCAGGGCTGGTTCGAATATGGCGGCCGGCTCGGCTTCCGCGTGCAGAAGGGCTGGATCGTGGACCTTTTCGCCAACGGTACGCTCGGCCCGCAGCCGGTCGGCAACACGATCCATGGCGGCGTGGGGCTACGGATTAATTACTAGCCGGCGGGCACAGTTTCGTAGGGTGGGCAAAGGCGCAAGAGCGCCGTGCCCACCATCTGTCTCTATTTGCGAAAGGTGGTGGGCACGCTTCGCTTTGCCCACCCTACGGCAGTGAGTGTGGGGCAGCCACCTGTGCTGACGTCACGCCGCCGACTTGCCTTCGAACGCGCGCCGCAACACCTCGACGTCCAGCTTCACCATCTTCATCATCGCCTGCATCGCGCGCGCGGCTGCGGCCTTGTCGGGGCTCGACAGGAACTCGAACATCACCTTCGGCACGACCTGCCAGGCCACGCCCCAGCGATCCCTCAGCCAGCCGCACTGCTCCGCCTTGCCGCCATGGGCGAGGAACGCCTTCCAGACGCTGTCGACCTGGGCCTGGTCGTCGCAGTGGATCATCAGCGAGATCGCATGGGTGTATTCCATCTTCATGCCGCCATTGAGCGCGACCAGCGGCTGCCCGGCCACCGTGAACTCGACGACGAGCACGGAGCCTTCCTTGCCGGACGGGCCATCCGCAACGTTGCGCTGAACGTGCGTGATCGCCGAATTCGGGACCAGCGAGACGTAGAATTTTGCAGCGTCCTCGGCATCGCCGTTGAACCACATGCAGGGCACGAGCTTGGACATGATGAATGCTCCTCGTGAGGTTGGTATCTGCTCAGGCGTTCGCCAAGTCGGGCTGCAGAGGGGCGGCCGCAAGATCCATCCAGTTCACCCCCCACATGTGCCCGTCCGGATCCTCGAAGCTGCGGCCGTACATGAAGCTGTATTCGTCCTTCGGGCCGGGATCGGCCACCCCGCCCGCCGCCTCCGCCTTGCCGACGATCTCGTCGACCTCGTTGCGGCTGTCCGCGGACAAGCAAAACAGCACCTGGTTCGAGGTCTTGGCGTCCGCGATCGGCTTCGGCGTGAACTGGCGAAATTTGTCGTGGGTCAGCAGCATGGCGAAAATGGTCTCGGAAAAGACCATGCAGCTCGCGGTGTCGTCGCTGAATTGCGGGTTCTTGACCGCGCCGACGGCCTCATAGAAGGCGGTCGCGCGCTTGAGGTCGGTCACCGGCAGGTTGACGAAGATCATCTTGGGCATCGGAAGCTCCTTGGCGGGGTTCTGCCCAAGGACGGACGGCCAGGCCGCTATCCGACACCGCTTCCGACAAATTTTTGGACCCCGATCCGCGGGGTCTGTCGCACCGCCCCCGCCCCCTGAAGGGTCTTACTTCTTCTCGTTGGGATCGCGGTGCACCGGGTCGATCCACAGCACGGTCTCGGGCTTCTCGACCGGCTCGATGTCGAGGTTGATCGCCACCGCCTCGCCGTCGCTGCGCACCAGCACGCATTCCAGCACCTCGTCCGGGCTGGCGTTGATCTCCTGATGCGGCACGTAAGGCGGGACGAAGATGAAATCCCCGGGGCCGGCCTCCGCGGTGAACTGCAGGCTCTCGCCCCAACGCATGCGCGCCTTGCCCTTCACGACGTAGATGACGCTTTCGAGATGGCCGTGGTGATGCGCGCCGGTCTTGGCGTCCGGCTTGATGCTGACGGTGCCCGCCCACAATTTCTGGGCGCCGACGCGGGCGAAATTGATCGCGGCTGCACGGTCCATGCCCGCTGTCGACGGCACATTGGTATCGAGCTGATTGCCGGGAATGACGCGAACGCCGTCATGTTTCCAGCGGTCATCATGATGATGACCATGGTCATGATGGGAATGCGAATGGTCATGGCCGGTCATTGGACTTGCTTTCTGTTGGTTCCGTGCGCGGCAAACTAACCCAAAGCCGCAGCCGCAAGCCATACCAAAATCGGAACCCTCGTAGCCGCCCAGCGTTGTCGTTCCAAGCAACTCGAAAGGAGATTTTCATGGGCAGCACGACCGACAAGATCAAGGGCACCGCCAACGAGGCGATCGGCAAGGCCAAGCAGGGCGTCGGTGAAGCCACCGGATCCGATCGCATGAAGGGCGAGGGCGTGGTGCAGGAAGTGAAGGGCAAGGGCCAGCAGGCCATGGGCGATGCCAAGGACGCCGCGAAGGATGCGATGGATCGCGCCGCCGCTGCGGCTCGCCGCGCCGCGGAGTGACGCGCGTAAGATTGAAATGAAAAGACCGGCCGCAAGGCCGGTCTTTTTGTTGTGCCGTCACTTCACCGCGAGCAATTCCACGTCGAACATCAGCGTCGCGTTCGGCGGGATCACGCCGCCGGCACCGCGGGCACCGTAGCCGAGCTGCGGCGGGATGATCAGCGTGCGCTTGCCGCCGACCTTCATCGAGGCGACGCCCTCGTCCCAGCCGGCGATGACGCGGCCCTTGCCGATCGGAAACTCGAACGGCTCCTTGCGGTCGACCGAGCTGTCGAATTTCTTGCCCTTCTGGCCGTTCTCATAGAGCCAGCCGGTATAGTGCATCACGCAGATCTGACCGGGCTGCGGCGAGGCGCCGGTGCCGACGGTGGAGTCGATGATCTGCAAGCCTGAAGCTGTGGTCATGGTCTTTCCTGCGGTCTGGGCCGAGGCCGTGGTGGAAACGAAATGCGACACGCTGGCGATCACGGTGATCGCGAGTGCCGACATCAGGGCGAGGAGCGCGCGCTGGAAACGCTGCATTAAACACCTTCCGTTTGAGGCGGGAGGTGTCTAACCCAAGGCGGTCGCCGTTTCCACCCCTTTAGACCTCGATATTTTCCAGCCGCACCGGCAGCTTGCGGATGCGCTGGCCGGTGGCGTGATAGATCGCGTTGCAGATCGCCGCATTGGTGCCGACATTGGCGAGCTCGCCGAGGCCCTTTGCGCCCACCGGATTGATATGATCGTCCTGCTCGGACAGCATGATCACCTCGACGCCGGGCACATCGGCATTCACGGGCACGAGGTAATCGGCAAGATTGTCGTTGACGTAGCGCGCATAGCGCTCATCGATCTCGGTGGCTTCCAGCAACGCCGAGGACATGCCCCAGATCAGGCCACCCATGAGCTGGCTGCGTGCGGTGCGCGGATTCATGATCCTGCCTGCCGCGAACGCGCCGACCAGGCGGGGGCAGCGGATCTCGTGCGTGAAGCGATTGACGCGGACCTCGACGAATTCGGCGCCGAAGGCGTAGGCGATCTTGTCCTTCATTTGGTGGCCGCCGACCAGCCGTACCTGCCCATTGTGCATGGCGCGGAAGGAGTCCATCGGCGCGCCTTCCGGCTTCCACTCGCCATATTCTTCGACCACGCCGACGCCGAGCGCATCGAACGCCTTCTCGATATCGAGCGGACGATCGCCCTTGACCGCCTGGGTCGACGGTGCCGGGCTGATGCCGACGGTCTCCTTCGCCTTGTCGGCGAGGCTGTCGCTCGGCATCACCGCCTTGAGCAGGCGCTGTCGGATCTGATCGCACACCATCATCACGGCCGAGCAGGTGCTGGCGGTCGAGTTGGAGCCGCCGGCAACCGGCGCCGGGGGCAGGTCGCTATCGCCCATGAAGACCGCGACCTTTTCCAGTGGCACGCCGAGCCGCTCGGCCGCAGTCTGGGCTATGACGGTGTAGGCGCCGGTGCCGATCTCGTGGCCGGCGATCTCGACGCGAGTGCGGCCGTCACGCTGCAGTCGCACGCGTGCGGCGGACGGCGCCATCGCCGTCGGATAGCAGGTGGCGGCGCAGCCGTAGCCGATCAACCAGTCGCCATCGGACGTCGATTTCGGTTGTGGCGATCGCTGCGACCAGCCGAACGCCCTGGCGGCTTCGTCGAAGCACGCCATGAGCGATCGCGACGTGTAGGGCTTGCCGTCAATGGGATCCCTGGTGGCGTCGTTGATACGGCGAAGCTCGACCGGATCCATGTTCAGTTTGACGGCGAGCTCGTCCAGCGCGCTCTCCAGCGCGAACAGATACGGCACCTCCGGGGGCGACCGCATGAAGCCGGGCGTGTTGCGATCGGCGCGCACGATCGACACCAGGCTGTCCACGTTCGGACAGGCATAGAGCCGTGTCGTGGTCTTGGTGCCGCCGACGCAATAGGCATCGGGGCGCGAGGAGACTTCAGCCCCCTCATGCCTCAAAGCGACCAGCTTGCCGTCCCGGCTGGCACCAAGCTTGATCTCATGCCGCGTCTCGGCGCGGTAGGTCGCGATGGTAAAGCCCTGGTCGCGGGTCGGGACCAGCTTGATGGGGCGGTTCAGGCGCCTGGCAATGGCGGCGATGATGGCGGTCCGCGGTGTCATCGAGCCGCGCGCGCCGAACCCGCCGCCGACATAGGGATTGACCACGCGCACCTTGTCGGCGTCGATGCCGAGCTGCTCGGCCACGCCGTTCTTCAGGCCATAGACATACTGGCTGCCCTCATAGATGACGAGACTGTCGCCCATCCAGGCGCAGCTGGTCGTGAACAGCTCCATCGGATTGTGGTGCTGCGTCGGCGTGTCGTAGGAAGCGGTGAACTTGACCTCGGCCGTATCGAACGCCTTGGCGAAATCACCGACCTTCGGGTCCTCCTTGAACTGCGAACTTTGTCCTTTCGCGGCGGCTGTCGTCGTCCCCGGCGAATCGAAGGTCGCGCTGGGCGCAGCAGCCGTGTAGCTGACCTTGACGCGGTTGGCCGCCTCGCGCGCGGCCTCGTAACTCTCCGCGACCACCACGGCGATGATCTGGCCGTCATGGGCGATTTCGGCCGATTTCAGCGGCTGGATCGTGGTGCCGGCATAGCCGCCATTGCTGAACAGCTTCGAGTCCTTCAGCTTCGGGGCGTTCTCGTGCGTGACGATGTCGATCACGCCGCGGACGCGCTTGGCATCGTCAAACTCGAAGCGGTCGATGCGGCCCTTGGCGATGGCGCTGGTGACGAGGAACGCGTAGGCCGGATTGTCCAGCGGCATGTCGGAGGCATAGGTCGCCCGCCCCGTGACCTTTACGGCCGCATCATAGCGCGGCACGGGCTGCCCCATATTCGTCTTGGGCCCGGGAGCTGCAGCGGTCATGATCAGATCTCCATCGTTACGGCCTGCTGGAGCGCGCGTGCCACCACACGCTTGCCGAGCGCGATCTTGAAGCTGTTGTGCCGGCGGCCGCGGGCGTCTGCAAAAGCTGCATCGGCAACACGTTGCGCGAGGCCGTCATCGAACTTCTGTCCCTTCAACAGCGCCTCCGCCTCACGCGCGCGCCAGGGCACGGTGGCGACGCCGCCGAGCGCGACGCGCGCGTCCCGGATCGTGCCGTCCTGGACGTCGAGCGCGATCGCGGCCGAGGACAGCGCGAATTCGAAGGATTGCCGGTCACGCGTCTTGAGATACACCGAGCGCGGCCAGCGTCCGGAAATCGAGAACGCCGAGATCAGCTCGCCGGGCTGAAGCGCAGTCTCGATGTCAGGCGTGCTGCCCGGCGCCTTGTGAAGCTGCGCGAACGGCATGCTGCGCGTACCGGCCTTGCCGGTGATCTCGACCATCGCATCGAGCGCGATCAGCGCCTGCGCGAAATCGCCGGGATAGGTCGCGATGCAATGTTCGGAGACGCCGAGCACCGCATGCATGCGATTGACGCCATCCATTGCGGCACAGCCGGAGCCGGGATTGCGCTTGTTGCAGTTCTCATAGGAGACATCGCGGAAGTAGTTGCAGCGCGTCCGCTGCATCACGTTGCCGCCGAGCGTTGCCATGTTGCGCAGCTGGGCGCTGGCGGCGAGCTTCAGCGAATCCGCGATCACCGGATAGCTGCGCTGGATCTCGGTGTGCGCGGCGACGTCGGACATCCTTGCCAGCGCGCCAAGCCGCAAGCCATCCCCGCCTGGCGCGATCGCCGACCAGACGTTGGCCAGCGGATTGATATCGACGATCGCAGTGGGCCGCATCACGTCGAGCTTCATCAGATCGACCAGCGTGGTTCCGCCGGCAAGCGGCTGCGCCGCCGCCTTCGTCAGCGGATCGTTGGCGGCCGCGGCGGCGCCGAGCGCCTGCACGGCCATGTCGGGGTCTGATGCTCTCTGGTACGAAAACGGTCGCATGCGCCTAGCCTTTCATGATCTCGGGCGCGGCCTGCTTCACGGCGGCGACGATGTTGGGATAGGCGGCGCAGCGGCAGATGTTGCCGCTCATGTATTCGCGGATGTCGGCCTCGCTGCCGGCATGGCCCTCCTTCACGCACGCGATCGCCGACATGATCTGACCGGGCGTGCAATAGCCGCACTGGAACGCATCATGGTCGATGAAGGCCTGCTGCATCGGGTGCAAGCGGTCGTCGGTGGCGAGGCCTTCGATGGTCGTGATCTCCTGCCCTTCGGCGGCGAGGGCCAGCGTCAGGCACGACACCACGCGGCGATCGTCGATCAGCACCGTGCAGGCGCCGCACTGGCCGTGGTCGCAGCCCTTCTTGCTGCCGGTGAGCTTGAGATGTTCGCGTAAGGCATCGAGCACCGTGGTGCGCGCATCGATGCTCAGGCGCTTGTCCGTGCCGTTGACGCGCAGCGTGACGTCGACGGGAAGCGACGGATCCTGCGCCGCTGGCGCCCGCGCGTCCTCGGGCGTCGCGCGCGCCGTCATCGGTATCAGCGCGCTGCCCGCCGCACCGGCGATGAAGGCGCGTCGGTCGAATCCGGATGATCTGGAACCTGGTTGGTCGGGCATGGCAGGCCTCCGCCGCTGATCTGCAAAAGCAGCGCACGCCTGCACCGCTCATCGCCCCTTAACCGGAAGCAATGAGTGCAGTTCCGAATGAGAGAAGGGCGGCACAGCAAATGCCGCGCCGCCCTTTGTCAACTTTTCCTGATCTCGCGTGGGGAACTGCGCGGGCGATCAATAACCCAGCGCGCAGCCGTCCTTGCGCGGATCGGAGCCGCCGGTCAGCGTGCCCTTGTCCCAATCGATCCAGATAGCCTGGGCGCCGCCGAGCGGGCCGACCACGCTGGTGGTCTTGTGGCCCAGCTTCTTCAGGCCCTCCACGATGGCGGCCGGCACGCTGTCCTCGAGCTGATACTGGCCCTCGTAGTGCAGACCGCGCGGCATGTCGATCGCCTCCTGCACGTCGCAGCCGTAGTCGAGGATGTTGGTCAGGAGGTGAGTCTGGCCGGTTGGCTGGTACTGGCCGCCCATGACCGCGAACGACATCGTGGAACGGCCGCCCTTGGTGAGCAGGCCCGGCATGATCGTGTGCAGCGGGCGCTTGCCCCCTTCGATGCAGTTGGGATGGCCGGGCTGGATGCGGAAGCCTCCGGCGCGATTCTGGAACAAGACGCCGGACTTGTTCGAGACGATCGCCGAGCCGAAGGAATGCGCAACCGAGTTGATGAACGAACAGACGTTGCGGTCCTTGTCCACGACCGTGATGTAGATGGTCGAGGGATTCATCGGCGGCGCGACGTTCGGCAGGTCGAGCATGCCGTCGATGCGGATCTTGCTGATGTACTCGTCGGCAAAGCCCCTCTCGAGCATCTCGGCGACGTTGATCTTCATGTGCTCGGGCGAGGCGACATGCATCTCGCGGTTCATGTAGGCGATGCGTGCCGCTTCCGCCTCGAGATGGAAGCGCTCGACGCTCACTGGCGCATACTTGGTCAGATCGAAGCGCGACAGGATGTTGAGCATCAAGAGCGCGGTGACACCCGGGCCGTTCGGCGGGCACTGCCAGACGTCGTAACCCTTGTACATGGTGCCGATCGGCGTGGTCACTTCGGTCGTGTGCGCGGCGAAATCGTCGAGCGTGTGCAGGCCGCCGATGCCCCTGAGGGTCTCGACCATGTCCTCCGCGATCTCGCCCTTGTAGAAGGCGTCGCGGCCGTTCTTGGCGATCGCGCGCAGCGTCTTGCCGAGCTCGGCCTGGCGGATGACGTCGCCTGCGACCGGCGGCTGGCCGCCCGGCAACAGATAGCGCACGGTGTTGGTGCCATCCTTCAGCTTCTCGAACTGGTTCTTCCAGTCGAAGGCGATGCGGGGCGCGACGACATAGCCTTCCTCGGCCGCCTTGATCGCGGGCTGGAGCAAACGGTCGAAACCGAACTTGCCGTGATCGCGCAGCACTGTGGCAAAGGCGTCGATCACGCCGGGGATCGAGACCGCATGCGCCGAGGTCAGCGGCACGGAGTTGATCTTGCGCTCGAGATACCAGTCGGCATTCGCCGCCTTCGGCGCGCGGCCGGAGCCGTTATAGGCGACGATCTTGCCCTCGCCCCGCGGCTGGATCAGCGCAAAGCAATCCCCGCCGATGCCGGTCGATTGCGGCTCGATCACGCCGAGCAGGGCCGAGCCGGCGACCGCCGCGTCCACCGCGGTGCCGCCCTCGCGCAGCACCTCGATCGCGGCGAGCGAGGCCTGCGGATGCGAGGTCGCCACCATCGCGTTGGTGGCGTGGACCGTGGACCTGCCGGGGAAATGGAAGTTTCTCATCGAATGTCTTGCTCTCTTGGCCGTCGGCGCGATGGGCGCGCCATCTCGAAAACGCGTCTACATGACACATTCCCGCCCGGCGGGGCAATGCTGGCATACCAGGAAAATGGCAGCCATCCGCTGGGCGTATAGACCTTTTTCCGGCTTTCGCGATGCGGGTTTTCCGGGCGCGGGCCGCCTGCTAAACGAGCGGCCATGAAAACGGCTTACAAGGTCTGCGCCTTCTATCAATTCGTCGCCCTCCCGGATTACCGCGAGCTGCGCGAGCCGCTGCGCGCTTGCTGCGCCGGACTTGGGCTGAAGGGCAGCGTGCTGCTGGCGCAGGAGGGCATCAACGGCACGATCGCCGGCGTAGCGGAGGCAATCGACGCCTTCGCTCGTGAGCTCGCACACGGCGACATGTTCGGCGGCAGGCTGAACAATCTCGAACTGAAATTCTCCGCTGCGGAGGCGATGCCGTTCGGACGGCTGAAGGTGCGGCTGAAGAGGGAGATCGTCACGCTGGGCGATGCGGCCGCCGATCCGACGCGCCAGGTCGGCACCTATGTCGATGCGCGCGAATGGAACGCGCTGATCGCGGCACCCGACACGCTCGTGCTCGACACCCGCAACGCCTTCGAGGTCGCGATGGGGACGTTCGAGGGCGCGGTCGATCCCGGCATCAAGAGCTTCGGCCAGTTCAAGGACTTTGCCGCCGAGCAGCTCGATCCGGCACGGCACCGCAGGATCGCGATGTTCTGCACCGGCGGCATTCGCTGCGAGAAGGCGAGCGCGCATCTGCTCGCGCGCGGCTTTGCCGAGGTCTATCACCTCAAGGGTGGCATCCTGAGATATCTGGAAGAGGTGCCGGAGGCGCAGAGCCGCTGGCGCGGCGAATGCTTCGTGTTCGATGAGCGCGTGGCGCTCGGCCACGGCTTGCGCGAGCGAAACAAGGACGTAACGCGTGACGAATGAGATCAAGACGCTGAGCGAGCGCATCGACACGCTGGAGACGCGCCTCGCCTATCAGGACGACACGATCGAGACGTTGAACCAGACCATCACCGCGCAGTGGAAGCAGATCGACAGGCTGACGCGACAGATCGCGGAGCTCAATGCTCGGCTGCAGGAGGCCGAGGCAAATGCGCCAGGGCCGGCCAACGAGCCTCCGCCGCATTATTGAGCGGGTTACTGGCCGGACGCCTTGGGCAGCAGGTCCATGACCTCGCCGGACATCACCAGGCGGTTGCGGCCTGCGGCCTTGGCGGCATAGAGCGCCCGGTCGGCAGCTTCGACCAGCGCAGCGACTCCCGCGGTTCGTTCGAACGCCGGCCGGCAGGCTGCGCCGCCAAGCGAGGCAGTGACGCATCCGGCCGCCAGGTTGCTGCCATGAGCGAGGCCGGCCTCGTGAATGGCGTTGCGGATCCGTTCGCCGATCCGGGCGCAGCCGGCGGCGTCGATGCTCGGCAGCAGCATGGCGAATTCCTCACCGCCATAACGCGCCGCCAGATCGCCGGCGCGCTGCGCTTCGGCGGCGATGATCTTTGCGATCAGGCGCAGGCACGCATCGCCCGCGGGATGGCCGTATTCATCGTTGTAGGCCTTGAAGTGGTCCACGTCGATCATCAGCAAGGCAAGGCTGGATCGGTCGCGATAGGCACGCGCCCATTCCTCCTTCAGACGCTCGTCGAAGCGGCGGCGATTGGCAAGGCCGGTGAGGCTGTCCTCGATCGCCAGCGTCTCGAGTCTGGTTTCCAGCTTCTTGTGCTCGGTGATGTCGCGGGAGATCGCGACCACACCGTCGACGCGGCCATCGTCCTTGCGCGTCACCCGCATGGTCGATTCCAGCCAGATCTCGCCGTTCTGCCGGTGCGAGTTGCGGTAGGTGAGACGCGCCTCCTCCTTCTCGCCGCGCTTCATGGCGTCGACGATCGCCTGGACCTCCGGCAGATCCTCCGGATTGACACCCGCGAGGGCCGGCGAACCGATCAGCTGGTTTGGACGCCAACCGACGACGCGGACCGACGAGGGTGAGACATAGCGCAGCCGCTCATCGAGGCCGATGCGGGTCACCATGTCGCTGGAGCCTTCGGCCAGCAGGCGGAAATGCGCCTCCGTCTCGGCCAGCGCGACGGCCATGCGCTGGCCGCGCTGCAACTGCCGCACCAGCACGCCGCCGATCACCGCGATCAGCATCACCAGCGCGAGCACGTAGAGCATGCGGGAGACTGCCGCCGCGCGCCAGGGCCCGAGCAGCTCGTCCTTGTCGACGGTGGCAAGCAGGAGGAGCGGGAAGCGGCTGCTGCGATTGAAAAAGCTGACGCGTTCGGCGCCGTCCAGCGGCGACGTGAAATGATAGGCGCCACTCGGCCGTTGCAGGCTCGGCTCGCGGAACAGCGGCTTGTCGGCGACGCTACGCCCGACGAATGTCTGGTTGCTGGGATTGCGCGCGACGATCAGGCCGTCGCCATGCGCCAGTGACACGGAGCTGTTGCGGCCGATCTCGAACTGCTCGTAGAAGTGCGAGAGATATTTCGAGCTGATGCTCGCGAGCACCACGCCGCCGAAGCTGCCGTCCTGCTTGTTGAAGCGGCGTGACAGGGTGACGACCCATTCGCCGTCCAGCAGGCTCTTCACGGGACGGCCGACATGGGCCTCGCGCTTCGGCGAGAGCTGGTGATATCTGAAGAACGCATCGTCGCTGAAGGTGGCGCCGGTCGTACCGGGCGAGGTCAGCCAGTTGCCCTGATCGTCGATGATGGCGAGGCTGTGAATGCGCGCGATCGCCTTCTTGCGCGCGTCCAGCAAGGTGCGCAGCTTGCCGATCGTGGCCGGCGCTGTGCCGTCCATCTCCAACCGGCTGACCACGCCGACGACACCGGAATCCAAGAGATCGAGGCTGTCCTCGGCATGCTGGGTCAGCGAACGCGCAACGTTCGCCATCTCCGTCTCGGCGCCCTTGAGCACCGCTTCGCGTGCCGTCCATTCGCGCCAACCGCTGACGCCGAGGATGGTCGCGCAGGTCAGCGCGACGAAAGCCGCCGCGCGCAGCGGCAGGCGGCTCCATCCGGCTCGTTGGGTAGCACTCATGCGACAGGGTCCTCCGATCGTTCGGAAACCTCTGCCGCTTCTGTTATTTAATCCTGAAATCCCTACCGGAATACGCGGCGGTTTCCGCCCTTTCCAGTAGTCTTACGGACGCGACAATCGGCGCATCGCTAACAGGACATTAGCGGGCCTAGCGGATTCCGGCGCGCCCGACGCCGCTAGCTGAAGATGGCCTTAACCTTGGCCCAGAACGAGGGATGCTCGGCGTCGGCATCAGCCTTCGAGGGCGTCGGCTGCGCGGCGCTCACGGGATCGGAGGCTGGGAACGTGTCCCTCAGCCCGTTGTCGAGCTTGGACTGCCGATCGGCAGCGAGCGCCTCGCGCAGGTCTTCGGCGTGCTTGTCGTGCGGCGCCGGATTGAATGTCTCAGCCATGATCTCCTCCATTGGCTGGTCAACGCGGCCCGATCGTCCAGGTTCCCCTGTTCCGCTGAGGGCCGCGGCGGTGTATCAGGAGGCACAACCCTGTTCAGGACCATTCGTGCCCCAGTCTTCGACGAAACCCTTCATCGACGTGCTCTCCGGCCAGCGCCAGTCCGTGCCGCCCATGTGGATGATGCGCCAGGCCGGGCGCTACCTGCCGGAATATCGCGAGGTGCGCGCCAAGGCGGGCGGTTTCCTCGATCTCTGCTTCAACCCGGAGCTCGCGGCCGAGGTGACGCTGCAGCCGATCCGAAAGTTCGGCTTCGACGCGGCGATCATCTTCTCCGACATTCTGGTGATCCCCTATGCGCTCGGACGTGAGGTGCGGTTCGAGGTCGGCGAGGGCCCGCGGCTCGAGCCGCTGGACGATCCGGCCAAGGTGGCGACGCTGGCACCGCGCGCAGATTTCGGCAAGCTCGAGCCGGTGTTCGAGGCGCTGAAGATCGTGCGCGGCGCGCTCGATCCCAAGGTTGCGCTGATCGGCTTCTGCGGCGCGCCGTGGACGGTGGCGACCTACATGGTCGCGGGCCACGGCACGCCGGACCAGGCGCCGGCCCGGATGATGGCCTACCGGCATCCCGAAGCTTTCTCTGACATCATCGACGTGCTGGTCGACAACTCGATTCAATATCTGCTGGCACAGCTCGCCGCCGGCGCCGACGCGTTGCAGATCTTCGACACCTGGGCGGGCGTGCTGCCGCCGACCGAGTTCGCGCGCTGGTCGGTCGAGCCGACGCGGCGCATCGTGGAGGGCGTAAGGGCCAAGGTGCCGGACGCGAAGATCATCGGCTTCCCGCGCGGCGCCGGCGCGCTGCTACCGGCCTATGTCGAGGCGACTGGCGTCAACGCGGTCAGCATCGACTGGACCGCGGAGCCGGCCTTCATCCGCGAGCGGGTGCAGAGCAAGGTCGCCGTACAGGGCAATCTCGATCCGCTGGTGCTGATCACGGGCGGCGCCGCGCTCGACCGCGCCGTCGACAACGTGCTGGCCAATTTTGCTGCCGGGCGGCTGATCTTCAATCTCGGCCACGGCATCCAGCCGGAAACGCCGATCGCCCATGTCGAGCAGATGATCAGGCGCGTGCGCGGCTGATTTGTTTCGCCATTTGGGGCGAGGCAAAACAAAAGTGCGAAAACAACCCCATGCACAGTAGCCAAGTCATTGAAAACCTTGGACTTGCATGACTCGCCTGTGCGTTTTGACTTGTCGGGCAAAACAGGCGCAGAATGGCATCATCGCAGATCGTGATTTCGGCAGGGCTTACCTTGGCCGGCTGCGCTCGATGATCTCCGCTGCACCCTTCGCCAGCAGGTCCAATCCCACCGCGCGGCCGAGTTCGCGCGGGCGGTTGGCGGGCCCTTTGCGCGAAGCTTCGATGATGGTGTTGCCGGAGAGATCGAGCACCGAGGCGGTGAGCGACATCTGATCGCCTGTGATGGTCGAGAAGCCCGCCACCGGCGAATTGCAGTGCCCGTTGAGCACCCACAGCACCTCGCGCTCGGCGTCGGCGGAAGCGTGCGCGGAGGCGTCGTCGATCGACGACAGGATCTGTCGCGTTTGCCAGTCCTGCGCGGCGCATTCGACCGCGACGATGCCCTGCCCTGCCGCCGGCAGCATCTCCGCCGCGGTGAATTCGTAGGCGATGCGATGCGCCAGCCCGACGCGATCCAGGCCCGAGCGCGCCATGATCAGCGCATCGGCCGGCCCGACTGCGCCGCCATCCGGAAGGCGCTGCTTCTCGCCATTGTCGAGCTTCCGCACCCTTGTGTCGGCGGCCCCACGGAAATGGATCACCTCCACCTCCGGGAATAACCGCCGCGCATAGGCGGCGCGGCGCACCGCATTGGTGCCGATCTTGAAACCCTTGCCGCGGGACTGCCGCAGCGCCTCCACCGTCACACCCTCGCGCAGCACCAGCGCGTCGCTCGGCGGATCGCGCGACAGCGTGGCACCGATGACGAGGCCGGGCGTGTCCTCGTTGCCGGGCATGTCCTTCAGCGAATGCATCGCCGCCTGGAGCTCACCGGTCAGCACGGCGGCGCGGATTTGAGCCACGAAGGCACCGCCCTTGCCGCCATGCGGCAACAGCTTGCTGGTCTGGTCGAGATCGCCCGTGGTGTCGAATTTGACGATCTCGACGTCGAGGCCCGGCACGGCGGCGGTCAGACGGTGCGCAATCTCTTCCGTCTGTGCCAGCGCCATGGCGCTCTTGCGTGTGCCGATCCGAAATCGATTAGCCAAGTCGAACGTCCTTTCAGGGCGAATTTATCGCGCATCCTCCAATATCATGTCGGAGGCCTTCTCGGCGATCATGATGATCGGCGCATTGGTGTTCCCCGACACCAGGTCGGGCATGACCGAGCCGTCGACGACGCGCAAGGCTTCGAGACCCCTCACCTTCAGCCGCTGATCGACCACCGCGAGCGCGTCGTTGCCCATACGACAGGTCGAGGTCGGATGATAGATGGTGCTGCCCCGGTCGCGGCAATAGTCCAGGATCTCGGCGTCCGTGGATACCTTCGCCCCGGGATCGTACTCGTCCACCACGAACGGCTTCAGCGCCGGTGCGTTCAATATCTTGCGCAGGATCTTGATGCCCTCGACGTTGGTGGTGCGGTCGGTCTCGGTCGACATGTAGTTGATGCGGATCTCCGGCGGCACGGCCGGGTCTGCGCTCTTGATGCGCAAGGTGCCGCGGCTCTCGGGACGGAGCTGGCAGACAGAGGCGGTGAATCCGGAGAAGGCGTGCAGCTTCTCGCCCATCTTGTCGGTCGAGAACGGCAGGAAGTGCACCTGGATGTCGGGCGAGGCGAGGCGCGGATTGGTCTTGAAGAACGCGCCGGCCGTGCCGGCGGCGATCGTCAACCAGCCTTTCCGGAACAGTGCATAGCGTGCGCCGGCCATGGTGCGGCGAAGTGGATGATTGATGGTGTCGTTGAGGGTGATCTTCTGCGAGCAGCGCATCACGATGCGGACCTGCATGTGATCCTGCAGATCGTGACCGACGCCCGGCGCGTCCATCACCACCTCGATGCCGTGCCGGCGCAGAAGGTCGGCGGGGCCGACGCCGGAGAGCTGGAGCAGCTGCGGCGAATTGTAGGCGCCGCTCGACAGCACCACCTCCTTGCGCGCACGGGCGCGGCGCAAGGAGGCGCCTTGCCGGTATTCGACGCCGACCGCTCGGCGCCCTTCGAACAGGATGCGCTGAGCGTGTGCGGAGGTCTCGATTTTGAGGTTGCTGCGCGCCTTCGCAGGACCGAGATAGGCGACCGAAGTCGAGGCGCGGCGGCCGTTGCGCGTCGTGGTCTGGAACAGGCCGACGCCTTCCTGCGTCGCGCCGTTGAAGTCAGAATTGTAGGGCAGACCGCTCTCGACTGCGGCATCGATGAAGGCTTTCGACAGCGGATCGGTCACGATCATGTTGGAGACCGGCAGCGGCCCGCCCGTGCCGTGATAATGATCGGCGCCCCGCGACTGGTTCTCGGCCTTCTTGAAATAGGGCAGCACATCGTCATAGCCCCAGCCGGTGTTGCCGAGCTGGCGCCAGCGGTCGTAATCCTCGTGCTGGCCGCGGACATAGAGCAGGCCGTTGATCGAGCTCGATCCGCCCAGCGTTTTTCCGCGCGGCTGGAATACTTGACGGCCCTTGAGCTCGGGCTCCGGCTCGGTCTGGTACATCCAGTTGACGCTCTTCTCCTTGAACAGCTTGCCGTAGCCGAGCGGAACGTGGATCCAGATGTTGGAATCCTTCGGGCCGGCCTCGAGCAGCAGCACGCTGTGCTTGCCGTTCGCCGAAAGCCTGTTGGCGAGCACGCAGCCGGCGGAGCCGGCGCCGACGATGATGTAGTCGAATTCGGGATCGGTGTGTGCGAGGGAGGAAATTGCGTTCATGCGCTACTGTTCTTCTTGTTGGCGTGGGCGTTTCCAGTTCGTCACTTCACCTCTGCCCGACGGGGAGAGGTCGGATTGCGCGCGGCGATGCGAAGCATCGTCCGTAGCAATCCGGGTGAGGGGCCGCAACGGCAAGCGAGACCGTAACCCCTCACCCGGATCGCATCTTCGATGCGATCCGACCTCTCCCTACGGGAGAGGTGATCCGAGTGCGGTGTCAACCGCCCACATCACTAACTCCGCATTAGCACGATCATGGCGTGACCCGCAGCGCTTCCACCAGCGACTTGAACGCACGGGCATATTCCGCGCCCGCCTTGGCGATATCGGCGCGGCCGGCGCAGGCGACCGCGGCCTCCGTGGCCGCCCCGAGCAGCAGCCGCGCGAGCGGCTCGACAGGCTGCCGTGCGATCAGACCGGCCTCCATCGCGGCGGAGAGCGCGCGCGGCATCTTGCCGCCAAAGTGCTGCGCATCGATCTCGCGCCAGCGTTCCCAGCCAAGCACCGCCGGGCCATCGCGCAGGATGATCTGGCCGGTCGGCCCCTTGGCGGTCGCTGCGAAGTAGTGCTGGGTGCCGGCGACCATGGCGGCGAGCACGTCCTTCTCGGCGCGTGCCGTGCGGTCGATCTCGGCAACGAGGTCGCGCGAGACCTGATCGAACACGGCCTCGAACACCGATTCCTTGGTCTTGAAGTGATGATAGACCGCGCCCTTGGCGACCGAGGCGCCTTCGGCAATGTCGTCCATGGTGGTGGCGGCAAAGCCGTGCGTCCCGAACAGGCGCCGCGCCGCCGTCAGGATCGCCTCCGATGTCGCCGCCCGCCGTTCCGCCTGTTTGGCCATGGGTCTCGTCTCCACCTCTCCCCACCGGGGAGAGGTCGGATTGCGCAGCAATCCGGGTGAGGGGCTGCGCTGCAGCGTTGGGTAAGACTGCAACCCCTCACCCGGATCGCATCTGCGATGCGATCCGACCTCTCCCTACGGGAGAGGTGTTTCGAGTTCTTGGCTCACATCGACTCAATCTTCCTTCCCGTCTAGTCGAATTCAGTTCAGGCGGCCAGTTGACTTTTCGACCATCGGTCGGTAATTACCGACTACAAGTCGGTTTTAACCTGTGAGGTCCCCATGCCGAGCCGCGAGATCGTCGAAGCCTTTGCGAAGCGGCTGGAGGATGGCGACTTCGTCGGCGCGATCCTCGACTACTACGCCCCTGATACCGCGACCTATGAGAACCTCGCCGCGCCCGTGGTCGGACGCGACAAGCTCGCGGACAAGGAGCGCGGCGTGCTGGCGGCGTTCAAGGAGGTCACTGCCGTGCGCCTCGGCCCGAGCCTGATCGATGGCGACGTCGTCGCCAGCCGCTGGAAATTCTCCTTCACGGGCGCCGATGGTGTGACGCGGACGCTGGAGGAGATCGCGTGGCAGACCTGGCGCGGCAATGAGATCGTCGAGGAGCGCTTCTTCTACGATCCGAAGCAGCTCGGACGCTGACCCGGAATGCCCTATCGGTACAGCACCACCACAGCCAGACCGACGAGAGGCGCAAGAAACTGAACGGCCTGCCACCGCGAGCCATCGATCGACCAGCGTCCGTAGAAGACGGTGCCGCCGCGTTGGGCAGGCGACGCCGGTTGATCCCGAAATGCCTTCCACCGCGCCTCGGCAGGCCCGAGAAAATCTTCCGGCTTGACCGCCATGTCGGCGCTGTTCAGCACCACCTGCATCGTCTCGCCTTTCGGCTGGAACATGGCCTCCGCCCCCGGTGGCGAGAAGAAGCTGCGCTTCGCGGCGATATGCTGCTCATAGAAATCCTGACCGACCGTGACGGCCGCAGCGTATGGACTGACGTACGGCACCCCCGAGATGCCGGGAACGACGAGATGGCCCACCCCACGCACCTCCTGCCAGGGAATGAAGAGACCCTTGAGCCACGGCCTGTGAAAGTGGATGCCCGCGGAAGACATGGAGACGACGGCCCGGTCCGAATAGAAGTGCCGGTAGGACGAGAACGCGATCCATCCCAATCCCAGGTAAAGCATCATCCAGCCGAAAACATTCAGCGATGGATTCACGAGATGGCTCCAATAGAGACTGCGCACGGTCCCGACATAGCTGGAGCGGCCGCTTGGCCCGCCGACCAACACGCTGATCACACCGATCACGCCGGCGACGATGATCAGGACAAGGACGCCGATCAACAATTCAAGAAGCAATGGCAGGCCGGACCGCCCGATCAGGGTCGTCAGTGCATAGCCTGCGAACGCCAGACCCAACAGGGCCAGATAGACGACGGCCAAAACGGCACCATTCTGGCCGCGGCTCTCGGCGTGCAGCGCGACCGCAAGGCCGGCGACGCAGGCCCACATGGCCCAGGGAAGGCGGTCCATCCGCCATTTGTCCATCGTGTATCCGACAATTGCCGAAACATCGGCTGAAGGCTCGCTCATGGACAGGCCCTCGGGATCTCGAATGCATGCAGTGCCGACGCGGCGCGCGGTGCCGGTCGGTCCACCGAACGTATCATGCCACAGAGGGAGGCGTCTCGATCGGTCCAAGTGCGGCAAAAAGCCGATCGAGCGACGCATGAGGCCTGACCTTACACCCATTCGGAAGGGCTGAATTGCGGGCGCCATCAGCAAGTCCCGTGCGCCGCTTGCCATTTAAGGACTGATCGGTCTATATATGTTGGCATGAGGCAGACAACACCGCCGCGGGTGCCTCGCGGCCGGCCGCGAAATTTCGATATGGAGATCGCCGTCGAGCGCGCGATGGAGGTGTTCTGGTCGCGTGGCTATCATGCCACGGCGCTGCCCGACCTGCTTCGTGCGACGCGGTTGTCGCGGGGCAGCCTCTACGCCGCTTTCGGTGACAAGCATTCGCTGTTCTTGCGCGCGCTTGATCGCTACATCGCGGATGCCTTGAGGCGTATGGAGGGGGAATTCGATCCTCGCAACGATCCGGTGGCGGGCCTGCGGGCCTACCTTGCCGGCTACGTCGAGCGCACCAGCGGGAGCAACGGTCGGCGCGGATGCCTCCTGGTGGCCACTGCCATGGAATTGGCCGGCCGGGATGCCGAAGTCGGTCGCCGCGTTGCGAGCTTCTTCAGGGCCATGGAAGCCAAGGTGACGGATGCACTGTCCCGCGCGAAAGCGGCCGGCAAGTTGGCCGACGGTGTCGAGCCCGCGATCGCCGCCAACATTCTCGTCTGTTTCGTCGAAGGACTGCGTGTAGTCGGCAAGACAGCTCCGGCACGGGTCGCATCGCAAGCCGCCGCCGACGCTCTCGTCGGCCGCTTCCTAAAGTAATCCCATGGATGCCTTGGCGTATCGGCGCATCCATATATGGACTGATCGGTCTTGAAAAGGTGAGCCATGTCTGGCATCCAGATCGTTTGCGCCATCACCGTTCCCATGATCTGGGGATATCAGTTCGTGGCCATCAAGGTGGGCGTCGCCGAGTTTCCGCCGCTGTTCTTCCTCGCGCTACGCTTTCTGGCCATCGCGGTGCTGCTCGTTCCCTTCGTCGACAGGCCCACGCGTCGACAACTCGGTCCTGTTGCGGCCATTTCGCTGTTCCTGGGCGGACTGAATTTCGGGCTCTTCTATGTCGGCCTTGGACTCGGCTCGGGAAGCATATCGGCCGTCGCGTACCAGCTCGCCACGCCCTTCACCATCCTGTTGTCCTGGCCCATTCTGGCGGAGAGGCCGTCTCTCGCCACCTCTGCCGGAGTCGTGCTTGCATTCGTGGGCGTGACCGTGCTCGCGGCGGAGCCGGGCCTGTCGACCAACCTGATTCCGCTGCTGCTTGTGGTTGGCGCCGCTTTTGCCTTCGCGGTGTCCAACGTCTTGACGAAGCGTTACGGCCCCCTCGATCCCTTGATGCTGATGGGGTGGTCCTCGCTGCTCACGGTACCGCAGGTCATGTTGATGTCGCTGCTGCTTGAACATGGACAAGCGGCGAGCCTTGTGACGGCGGGCGAACTTGGCTGGCTGGCGCTCGCCTACACGATCTTCGCAGGGGGAATTGTCGGGTTTGGCCTCTGGTTCTGGCTGATCGCCCGTTGCTCGATGGTGCGCGTCGCGCCCTTCGGTCTGCTGCTTCCGGTGTTTGCCTTGCTTTCGAGCGTGCTGTTTCTCGGCGACCGACTCACGCCAAAGCTGATCGTCGGCGGACTGCTCGCGATCTCCGGGGTCGCCATCACCCAGCTGAGACCGCGCCCTCGCCCCGTTTGATGTCTGGCCTGTCGGGCATTTGTATCGATTTGTTATCGATACTGCGTGAGGAACACGCAGAAGTGGTCGCGGCCGGCGCGGCAAACGGGGATAATTCATAGTTCGTCAAAGATTTGCGGCGAATTCTCCGGATCGAGCCGAAATGAACGGCCCGTGGTGCTAGGCTCTGAAATGCGGACTCAAACGACCAGCTATGTCGCACGGTTGTTCGCCGGCGATCTGTCGGCCTTTGGCGGTCCCGCAGCCGACGAGACCGTGGCCGGGCATATCCGCGCCGAGCAGATGTCGCTGGTGCTGGGCTATTCGGTCGGCATCATGCTGGCCAATGCCTGCAACGCCGTCGTCCTCGCCATCGCGCTGTGGTCGTCGCCGGACAGGATCCCTGCCCTGATCTGGGCGGCTGCCGTCGCCGGCGCTGCGATCGGGTTCGGCCTGCAATCACACGCCGCGCGCCGCATCACCAAGCCGCAATTCGTCTCGCGTCGCGCGATGCAGCGGCTGGTGCGCAACGCCTTCATCCTCGGCGCCGCCTGGGGCATCGTCCCGGTCGCCTTCTTCACCGGCGCTTCGAGCGGCGGCCAGCTCGTCATCACCTGCCTGTGCGCGGGCATGCTGGCCGGCGGCGCCCTCGCCTTCGCGACCATCCCGATCGCGGCGATCGCCTTCACCGCGCCGATCTTCCTCGGCATCGCCATCTGCCTCGGCCGGAACGGCGATCTCGCCTTTCTCCTCATAGCCTTTCTCGTCGTGGTCTACGGCAGCGTCCTTTTGCGCAGCGTGTTCGTCAATTCGTTCTCGTTCGCCCGGCGCTTGATCCGGCAGATCGAGGCCGAGCGCACGGTGCGGCGGGATCCCCTGACCCATCTGCCCAACCGCGTCGCCTTCAACGAAACGCTCGATGCCGCACTCAAGCGGCTGACGCTAACGGGCGAGGAATTCGCGGTGCTCCTGCTCGATCTCGACCGCTTCAAGGAGGTCAACGACCAGTTCGGCCATCCCGCCGGCGACGAATTCCTGGTCCAGGTCGCAAACCGCCTGCAACGCTGCACGCGCGCCGCCGAGCACGTCGCGCGCATCGGCGGCGACGAGTTCGCGCTGGTGATGGCCAATCTGGCGCGGCCGGAGGATGCGCTGGAGATCGCCGAACGCTTCGTCGCGGCCTTCACTGAGCCGTTCCAGGTCGAGGGCCGTCAGATCGTCGGCGCAACCAGCGTCGGCATCGTGCTGGCGCCGCGCGACGCCAACGCGCCGCTCGACCTCATGAAGAATGCCGATGCCGCGCTCTACCGCGCCAAGAAGGCCGGGCCGGGCACGGTCTGCTTCTTCGAGGAAGAAGACGACAGGTCGTCCCGCGAGCGCAAGGCGCTGCAAGCGGACCTCGCAGGCGCGATCGCGCGCGACGAGCTGTTCCTGGTGTTCCAGCCGTTCCTCGACCTCGGCAGCAACCGCATCACCGGCTTCGAGGCGCTGCTGCGCTGGCAGCATCCGACGCGCGGGCTGGTATCGCCGAGCGAGTTCATCGCCATCGCGGAGGAGACCGGGTTGATCCACGAGATCGGCGAATGGGTCATCCGCCGCGCCTGCGCGACGGTTGCGGAATGGCCGGAAGAGATCAGGGTCGCCGTGAATTTCTCGGCCGCGCAATTCCACAACACGGCCATCCTCCAGACCATCGTGCAGGCGCTCGCCGACGCCAGGATCGCGCCGCATCGGCTCGAGATCGAGATCACGGAATCGATGCTGCTGTCGAAATACGGCTCGGCCGCGACGGTCCTGAACGCGCTGCTGGAGCTCGGCGTCACCGTGGCGCTCGACGATTTCGGCACCGGTTTCTCTTCGCTGACCTACCTGCGCAAGCTGCCGTTCAGCCGCATCAAGATCGACCAGTCCTTCATCCGCGACATGCTGGTGCAGCCGGACTGCGCCGCGATCGTGAAGTCGGTGATTTCGCTCGCGCGCGATTTGCAGATCGGCGTGGTGGCGGAGGGCGTCGAGACCGCCGACCAGCTCGAATATCTCCGGCAAATCAGTTGCGACGAGGTGCAAGGCTATCTGATCAGCCGGCCGGTGGCCGCGGACGGGGTGATGGCGCTGCTCGACACAAGGAAGTACCGGGCGATTTACGCGGCGTAGGTGATGAGTCCAACTGCCGACCACAAGGACGGTGAGCTCCCTCCCCCGCTTGCGGGGGAGGGCTGGGGAGAGGGCTGTCTCCACGGCGGGACTCCCCCAGAGGAGAGAGCCCTCACCCGCGCCTTCGGCGCGACCTCTCCCGGAAGCGAGAGAGGTGAGCCCGCGGCGTCGTCCGCTTCCTCCTAAGAGAATCCCGCTCCGGCCTCGGTCAAACCGCATCCGCCCGCAGTAGCGTATCCACCGTGATCGTGCCGCGCGCGCGGGAGACGCAGGCGCAGATCTTCTGGTTGGTTTGCTTCTGGTGGTCGCTGAAGAAGACGTCGCGATGGTCGATCTCGCCCTCGACGTCGATCACGTCGATGGCGCAGAGTCCGCATTCGCCGCGCTTGCAATCATACATCACGTCGTGGCCGCTGGCATTGAGCACGTCGAGCATCGAGCGCTCGCGCGGGATTTCGAGCTCGACACCGGAGTCCTTCAGGCGCACGCGGAACGTTTCGGTCGGCAGCGTGCCGCTGGAGCCGAAGGTCTCGTAGCGGAGATCGGGAAGCGGATGGCCGGCGCCGATCCAGGCATGGCGCGCGGCGTCCAGCATGCGCATCGGGCCGCAGAACAGGGCCAGCGCGCCTTGCGGAAGTGAAGCAAACAGTGCGTCGAGATCGAGCCGGTGCCCTTCGTCGCTGGCATGAACCACGAGACGATCGCCGAGCATCGCGGCGAGATCGTCGAGATAGGCGGCCTCGTTGCGCGAGCGCACGGCATAATGCAGGGTCACGTCCGCTCCGCGCCGCGCCAGCGCCTGCGCGGCGCCGAGGATCGGGGTGATGCCGATGCCGCCGGCAATCAGGCAATAAGTGTCACGGGTCCAGTCGACCGCGAGCAGCGAGGCCGGCTGGGTGATGTCGAGCCGCGCGCCCGATTGCAAGGACCACATGTAGCGCGAGCCCCCGCGGGAATCGTCAGTGCGGCGTACCGCGATCTTGAAACCGTGCGACGAAGCCTCGCCGACCAGCGAATAGGACCGCGTCTCCGGCAGGCCGTCGATGGTGACGCTGACATTGATGTGGCTGCCGACCGGATAGGCCGTGGCCTCGAACTGATCCGGCCTGATCAGGAATTCACGGACGTTCGGGGTGAGATCGCGGGTGGCGACGAGCGTTGCGGGGGTCCAGGTCTCGATGAAGCGCATGGTGACTGCCCTCAATCGGTTGCGGTCTTGATCAGCGCGAGCGCCGGCAAGAGGTCGAGATGGGTCCGGTTGCGCAGCGCGAGCCGCAGGTTTCGCACCGCGAGTCGCGCATGCTCGCGCATGACGGCCTCGGCGCGCGCGCCTTCACGGTTCTCGATGGCGTCGATCACGACGCGATGGTGCTCCTGGGCGATGATCAGGATCTGCTGCGCCTCGGGCAGCGCCGATTGCGCCATCACGAAGCCGCTCGGCGAGGCAAACGGCAGCGCCGAGGCGCGGTCGATCTGCCGGATCAGCGGCGGGCTGCGCGACAGTTCCGTGAGCTGGGCATGGAAGCGCGCATTCAGCGTGACGTAGGACGAGAAAGCATCGACCGAGATCGGCACCTGCCGCAGCAGCTCGTCGATTGCGGCGAGGCATTCCTTCAGCGGCTCGAGCTCGCGTGCGGCGACGCCGCGCTCGGCGGCAAAGCGCGCCGCCAGGCCTTCCAGCGTGCCGCGCAGCTCGATGGAATCGGAGATGTCGCGCTCGGAGAACGCCTTCACCATGAAGCCGCCGGAGGGAATGGCCTCGAGCAGACCCTCCTCCTCCAGCCGCACCAGCGCCATGCGCACCGGCGTGCGCGAGGCGCCGGTCGTCTCCACCGCCTGAAGCTCGGAGATGCGCTCGCCGGGACGCAAGGCGCCCGACAGGATCTGGTCGCGCAGCGCGAGCTGCGCCTTCACGGTCTGCGAGATGGAGCGGTCGACCTCACGCTCGGCCATGTCCTACTCCGCCGCCTGAAGGTGCTGCGGCGCGTTCTCCTTCGCCACCATCCGGTCGATCAGCTTGCGCGTCCACATCGCGCCGGCGTCGATGTTGAGGTTGTAGAAGATGCGATCGGGGTTCTCGTCCATCGCGCGCTGCTGCGCCTCCAGGATCAGCTCGTCCTCGCGGAAGATGCCGGAGACGCCCTCGCGGATCTCGGTGGTGAGGCGCTGCTCACCGAGGCGGTAATTACGGACGAAGGACCAGAAATAATGGCAGGTCTTCTCGGTCTCCGGCGTGATGGTGTTGAGCACGAAGCCGTTGACGCCTTGCGAGCGGTCGCCTTCCGGCGCACCGGTGCCCGCGGGCGCGACGCCGACGTCGATCGCGATGGTGCACGGCGCCTCGAAGCGGATGATCTGCCAGCGGTCGACGAGGCCGGGCTTGCCGAGCTGCTTGGCCCAGAACGGCGGCGGCTCGATATTGCGCATCCAGCGCGTCACCGTGACCGTCTTCTCGCCATGGGTGACGTCGAACGGCGCCTCGGCGACGGCGTCATTGCCGATCGAGGAGCCGTGCACGAAGGTCTCGTGGGTGAGATCCATGAGATTGTCGAGCACGAGTCGGTAATCGCAATTGACGTGGATGGTCTTGCCGTCGCCAGCCCAGGCGGGATCGTGATTCCAGTGCATGTCGGGGACGAGCGCGGGATCGGCGAGCGCGGGATCGCCCATCCAGAGCCAGATGTAGCGGTGACACTCGACCACGGGATAGGCGCGCACGCAGGCCGACGGGTTGATGGTCTCCTGCGAGGGCATGAAGGTGCAGCGCCCCTGCGCGTTGTACTTCAGACCGTGATAGCCGCAGACGACGGTGTCGCCCTCGAGCCGGCCCTTGGACAGCGGCACCAGGCGATGCCAGCAGGCGTCCTCCAGCGCGGCCACCGAGCCGTCGGCCTTGCGATACATCACGACATGCTTGCCGCAGATCGTCCGCGGCAACAGCGACGCCTTGACGTCGGCGTCCCACGCCGCGGCGTACCAGGCGTTCATGGGGAAGGGTTTTGTCATTGTCTCGCTCCCACGGCTTATGAATACGTTATGTATACAATAACTGAGGGATGGAATTATTCAAGGCTAAAAGTGCACCTAATATGATACCTCTATACCATCTTCTGTATACAGAAACTCTCATGGTCATCGCCCGCGAAGGCGGGCGATCCAGTACTCCGCAGCGGAAATTGCCTGAACCAATGACCGCCGCGGAGTACTGGATTCCCCGCCTTCGCGGGGAATGACAGCGGTGACTGCGGCCCAAGCGGAGCATGCGGCCCGCGCTCAAGGGACTCCAAGGGAGGGGTAAGAGGGGCGCTTGCGCCAGAGAGCTACGCCGCGAACACCTTCGCCAACCCCGCTTGAGCTTCTTCCTGAATCCGTTTCAGGTGCTTGGGGCTGCGGAAGCTTTCGGCGTAGATCTTGTAGACGTCTTCGGTGCCGGACGGCCGCGCGGCGAACCAGCCGAAATCGGTTTCGACCTTGATGCCGCCGAAGGGCTGGCCATTGCCGGGCGCCTTGCTCAGCGTCGCGCGAACCGGATCGCCGGCGAGGTCCTTGAGGCCGAGCTGCTCCGGCGTGACGGACTTCAGGATGTTCTTTTGCGGCCCGGTGGCGGCGACATCGATGCGCGCGTAATGAGGCATGCCGAACTCGGCGGTGAGCTCATTGAAGATCTGGCTGGGATCGCGGCCGGTCCTGGCCATGATCTCGGCAGCGAGCAGGCCGAGGATGACGCCATCCTTGTCGGTGGTCCACACCGCGCCGTCGCGGCGCAGGAACGAGGCCCCTGCACTCTCCTCGCCGCCGAAGCCGAAGCCGCCGGTGACGAGGCCATCGACGAACCATTTGAAGCCGACTGGCGTCTCCACCAGCTTGCGGCCGAGCTTCTTGGCGACGCGGTCGATGATCGAGCTCGACACCACGGTCTTGCCGATCGCGGCATCCTTGCCCCAATCCGGACGGTGCGCGAACAGGTAGGAGATCGCGGTCGCCAGATAATGGTTCGGATTCATCAACCCGCCGGTGCGCGTGACGATGCCGTGGCGGTCGGCGTCGGTATCGTTGGCAAAGGCGACGTCGAAGCGGTCGCGCATGGCGATCAGGCTCGCCATCGCGTAAGGCGAGGAGCAGTCCATGCGGATCTTGCCGTCCCAGTCCACCGTCATGAAACGGAAGGTCGGGTCGATCGCCTCGTTCACCACTGAGGCTTTCAGGCCGTAGCGCTCGATGATCGGATGCCAGTAATGCACGGCGGCGCCGCCGAGCGGATCGATGCCGATTTTGACGCCGGCGGATTTGACGAGGTCGAGATCGACGACATTGCCGAGATCGGCGACGTAAGGCGTGACGAAGTCGTAGGCGTGGACATATGCGGCCTTGCGCGCCTTGGCATAGTCGATGCGCTTCACGTCCTCGAGGTCGCCTGCGAGATAGGCGTTGGCGAGCTTCTCGACGACGCCCGTCACATCCGTATCGGCCGGGCCACCATGGGGCGGATTGTATTTGTAGCCGCCGTCCTCGGGCGGATTGTGCGAGGGCGTGATGACGACGCCGTCGGCGAGGCCACTGCTGCGGCCCCTGTTGTAGGTGAGGATCGCATGCGAGATGACCGGCGTCGGCGTGTAGCCGCCGTCCTTGTCGATCATGACCTCGACGCCGTTGGCGGCGAACACCTCGACGGCGCTGACCAGCGCCGGCTCGGCCAGCGCATGGGTGTCGATGCCGATGAAGAGCGGGCCGGTCAGGCCCTTCTCCTTCCGGTAATCGCAAATCGCCTGCGTGGTCGCGAGAATGTGGCCTTCGTTGAAGGTGTTCTTGAACGAGGTGCCGCGATGGCCCGACGTGCCGAACGCCACGCGCTGCGCCGGATCCGATGCATCCGGTCTGTTGGCGAAATAGGCCGTCACCAGCCGCGGAATATTGGTGAGCACGTCCGGCGAGGCCTGCTTGCCCGCCGCGGGATCGACTTCTGCCACTGAAATATCCTCGTCCTGTCGTGAGTGCGGGACACCATAGCATCGGCCCGGCCCCCGCCAAGGGCACAACACGCGCGAGGGGGAAGGCGTTCCTTGGGGGTGGTGAAGGCGGTGTAGCGGGTTCGTGCTATGCTCGGCACCACCACCCGTCGAATCGTCTCATGATCCCTTCGCGCAAGCTGCTCGTGTTGATCGCCGGCCTCATCCTGGCCGGCGCACCGGCGCGCGCCGCGGAGTTCTACACCGAGGACCTTCGCATCCCGATGGCGGAGGCCGGACCGCAGGGGCTCGAGGCCTTCCTGGTCCGACCTGCGGGGACGAAGCGCTATCCCTTGGCGCTGCTCAGCCACGGCTCGCCGCGCAAGTTCGAGGACCGCGCCACCATGTCGGCGCACAAATATTACGGCATTGCGCTGGAATACGCCCGGCGCGGCTTTGCGGCGCTGATCGTGATGCGGCGCGGCTATGGCACCTCGCCCGGCGGGCGCGTCGACAGCGTCGGCGGTTGCGCAAAGGCGGCGTACCTGCCGGCGGCCGCCGTCGCAGTTGCCGATCTGCGCGCCGCAATCGATGCGATGGCGCACCGGGGCGACGTCACGATTTCCGGTATGATCGCGGCCGGCCATTCCGCCGGCGGCCTCGCCACGGTGGCGCTGAGCGCACAGGCTCCGCCCGGTCTCGTCGCCGCAATGAACTTCGCCGGCGGCCGCGGCTCGCGCGACGACGACGATGTCTGCAACGAGGAGGGGCTGGTGCAGGCCTTCGCCACCTTCGGCAAGAGCTCGCGCGTGCCGATGCTGTGGGTCTATGCGAGCAACGACTCCTATTTCGGTCCCGACCTCGCGCGCCGCCTCCATGACGGGTTTCGCGCCGGTGGCGGCAATGCGAGGTTCGTGGCGGCGCCGGCTTACGGCGACGACGGCCATTATCTCTATTCGGTCGCGGGCCGGCCGCAATGGACACCGTATCTCGACGCCTTCCTGCGCGAGCGCGGGCTCGGCGGTGAACTCCTGAGCCTGCCCGATCCGCTGCCGCCACCGCCAAAGCTCAACGAGGCCGCGCGGGCCGAGTTCGCGCGCTATCTCGCCAGCCTGCTGCCGCACAAGGCATTCGCGGTGTCGCCGAACGGCGGCTACGGCTGGCGCACCGGCCGCGCAACGACTGAGGAGGCCCGGCGCGACTCGCTGGCGGCCTGCATGAAATGGTCGCCCAGTTGCACGCTCTATGCGGTCGATGACCAGCTGGCCGAGCCATCGCAGGCCAGATCCATCGACCAGAGCGCCCGCGCGCGGCAGTGACAGACGCGCCAGAGCCGGTTTGTTAACTCCGGAGCTCTATGACAAGCCCATGCTGCGGTATCTGGCACGCTTCATTCTCGGCGCGACATGGAGGCATATCGCGGTCGTCCTGCTCGTGTCGGCTCCGATCGGCGCGCATGCGGGCGACGGGGGGACCGAACTTGGCGCCGGCGAAACGCCGTCGTCGCGCGCGATGATCCGGAAGATCATCGAGCGGGAAACCAAAAGCACCAATCTGCCGGCCGACATCGCCGAGGCGGTCGTCTTCGTCGAAAGCGGCTATAACCCCGCAATCATCGGCGGCGCGGGCGAAATCGGCCTGATGCAGGTGCGTCCCGAGACGGCGGCGATGCTGGGCTTCCACGGCAGCAACGCGGAGCTGGCCGAACCCGACGTCAACATCCATTACGGGGTGCTTTATCTCAGCCAGGCCTGGCGTCTTTCGGGCGGGGACCTCTGCCGCGCCCTGATGAAATACCGAGCGGGTCATGGCGAAGAGGAGATGACCGCGCGGTCGCAGGTCTATTGCAACCGGGCCCGCAACCGGCTTGTCGCGATGAGCGCGATGCCTGCAGGCCCCGAAGCTGCGGCTGCTCCGGATCCGACGCCCGCGGTTGCGGCCGCGGCTGCGGCGCCCGCAAAACCGACGAGTCGCCCGAAGATGCCGGTGCAGCCCAAAGCCGTCTATGCCCGCTATCGTCAAGGCACCGCAGCCGCCAGCCGCGCCTATTGGGCCGCCCACGAGGCCAGGGTCAGCCAGATCAAGGCGCGCATCGAAGCCCGTTGGAAGCGCGTCGCATCGCGCTGAAGGCGATGTTGCTATGGTCTGTGCGTGATCTTACCGGAAAACCGCTGCACACTTGTCCGGATCATGTTCTACAGCCGCTCGCTGAGCGCGAGCTTGTAGCCGACGCCGGTGACGGTCGCGATCACGGGCGTGCCGCTGCCGACCAGCTTGCGGCGCAGCCGCGCCACCAGCGCATCGACCGTGCGGATGTCGACGTCGGCCTGGCGGTTGCTGACGACCTCGATCAGATAGTCGCGGCTGAGCGGCCTGCCGTCGGCGCCGACGAGCGCCGCGAGCAGGTCGAATTCGGCGCGCGTCAGCGCCACCGGCTTGCCGTCATTGCCGAGCAATTCGCGCCGGGTTAGGTCGATGATCCAGTCGCCGAAGGCGATCGAATTGTGGTTGCGCGCCGCCTTGCGGTCGATCGAGCGGCGCCGCAGTACGCTGCGCGCACGCGCGAGCAGATCGCGCAGGTTGATCGGCTTGGTGACGTAATGGTCGCCGGCGACCTCGAGGCCGAGAATACGGTCGACATCGGTGTCGCGCCGCGTCACGAAGATGATGCCCACGTTGCCGGCGGCCTGGATCTCCTTGGCGAGCTCGAAGCCGTCGCCGTCGGGCAGTTGCACGTCGAGGAAGACGAGATCAGTGCGCGCGCGCAGCGCCTGACGGCACTCCGTGCAGGAGCCGGCACCGACCACATCGAAATTGTTGTCGCTGAAATAGTCGACCAGCATGGTCCGTGTCACCGGATCGTCCTCGACGACGATCAGCCGCTCGCGGCCGGCCGGACGCGATTCCTGACGTGCGGAAACCGTCACGGTCCTGGATGTCCCGTGGACCTGCGATCCGACCTGCGAAGTCAAGTCGCCGCGCGTCGCGCTGTCATGTGAACGGACATTCACAGCCTGTTCGAGCCCCCGAAATTGCCTGCCGCAATACTAGGCGCGTTGTCACGCGCAAACAATATTGGTCTGCTCTCAACGTATTTAGTATGAATTGGCCCACAATTCTCATTTCGCGCACCATCGCGCACGACCGACTTCCGATTTTCGGAAATCAGATTGCACTTCGGGCACCCCGCGGCGGCTTGCTCCCCCGTGAGCTTCGCATCTACTGTGCGTCCAAAAAAGCCTGCACTCGGAGGTGGCTTATGGAGGTCATACTGCTCGGCACCGGCGGCCCACGTCCAGACCCGCGTCGCATGGCGACGACCACGCTGATCAGGCTTGGCGAGGAGAACATCCTGTTCGACGCCGGCCGTGGCGTCATGGTGCAGCTTCACAAGGCGGGCGTGCCGCTCGGCGCCATCAACACGGTCTTCCTCACCCATCACCATTTCGACCACATCGGCGATCTCTACGACGTGATGCTGAATTCGTGGATGCACGGGCGCAAGGACGAGCTGCGCATCTATGGACCGCCGGACACCGAGCGGCTCGTCAACACGCTGGTCACCCAGGTCTACGACAAGGACATCGCCTGGCGCGACCAGGGCGAGCCGACCTTCGGCGGCTGGAAGCCTGTCGCCGCAACGGACATCGTGCCGGGTCCCGTTCTCGATACCGGTCGCTGGAAGATCAGCGCCGAACTGGTCTCGCATGGCGACGGCCTCGACATGTCGCCGGCCTTCCTGGCGCGCTGGATGTGTCTCGGCTATCGCTTCGAGGCCGAGGGTAAGGTCATTGCGATTTCCGGCGACACGGTCCCTTGCCCGGGGCTGGAGCGCCTGGCCGAAGGCGCCGACCTGCTGGTCCAGGTCTGCTTTCTCGCAACGCCCGAGATCAACAACGAGCACTTCCGCCGGCTTGCGAAACACACGCTCGCCTGCGGCGACACCGTCGGGAAGATCGCGGCCAAGGCCGGCGTCAAGAAGCTCGCGCTGACCCATCACCGTCCGCGCACCGACGACGCCATGCTGACCGCATTGCTCGATGACGTCAGGCGGGACTATGCAGGACCGGTCGTGCTCGGCGAGGATCTCACGCGCATCGAGGTCTAGGCATCGTCGATCAGCTCGCCGGCCTCAGGACGATCCGACCTCGATGCGGAACGATAATTGCTCTTCCGCGCCAGCTGCGATGTGCATCAGTCCTGGCTTGTCGGTGAACTCGCCTTTGAAGCCGGCGGGACTGGCATAGCCGCGCCAGGGCTCGATGCAGAGGAACGGCGCGCCTGACGGTTTCGACCAGACGCCGAGCTCGCGAAATCCGCGCCAGGACATTTTCAGCCGTGGCCCGTTGGACGCATCACCCGCCGCGGCATAGCGGACCGAACCGCTCTCGATGCGGTCGAAGATGATGGCGTCGTCGACGAACAGGGAATCCGACAAGGGAAGCGACGTGCCCTTGACCGGGCTCGGCTCCGCCACGGGGCGCAGCAATCCAGCTTCCAGACGGCGGATCGGAGACGATTCGGCGCTCGCGAAGGTCAGTGCATAGCTCTCCTTGGCCGCGCCGGGCTGCAGCGGCCAATTGAACGCGGGATGACCGCCGATCGACGCCGGCAACGTCTCCTTGCCGGTGTTGGCGATCGTGAGCGTCAGATCGAGGCCGCACTCATCGATCGCATAGGCCGCCGTGAGCCGGAACGGGAATGGATAGAGCGCGCGCGTCGTCTGGTTGTCCTCGAGCACCAGGGTGCAGCGGCTCTCGCCGCGTTCCGCCCACACGAAGCGACTGTCGCGGGCAAAGCCGTGCTGCGTCATCCGATACGTCTTGCCCTGGTGTCGCAATTCGTCGTTGGCAAGGCGCCCGACGATCGGAAACAGCAGCGGCGCGTGACGCGGCCATTCCGGCCCCGCCTGCCAAAGGAATTCGGTGCCGCCGCCCTTCAGCGAGCAGAGCTCGGCGCCGTGCGCCTTGACGGTCGCGGTGAGCGAGCCGCTGCGGATCGTGTGCGTATCGTCAGTCATGACTTTCTCCGTCACAGCAGCGAGGTGGAGAGGCAAGCTCGACGTCCTCGCGCGAGCGGATCATATCGCATCGGAAATGATTTCGCCCGCCCCTGCATGAGGCGGGCGACGATCAGCTCGCATGATTTGGTAGCCTGCGACGAACGCCCGATGCCCTCGTTGGTCAGCGACCTCGTTGATGAAGGTGATCTTGGTGGCAGGAACGCGTTGGCGGCATACCTGATCCCCTCGGCGGTGCTGCGCGCGTTAAACATCAGGTCCTGGTTCAGCGACAGCGGACGATAGATGTCGCCCATTATCTTGCGGCCGCTCGTCGAAGGTGCCGACCACGATGCACTCGGGCGGGCTGGTTGCCGGCCGTAAACGCCTCGCGATCACTGGCAGCGGCTCGAGGCCATGGGGCGCAGATCCTAATCGATATACCTGCCGAACTTGTCGTGATTGATGATTTGCGCTGTATCTGGCCGCTCTCGGACGAACTGGCCTCGCTGCTCATGGCCTACGCGCCGTCGCGGCCCCGCTCAGCTATCATGTTGCGGGCGCGATCTGGCATCGCGCCTAGTGGGCGAAACTGCAGATCACGCCATTGCGGGTGGCGCTCGAATTGTGGGAGGCTAGCCCGACGGTGGCCCGCGCGCCGCCGGCCTCTTAAGTGAGGCCGTCCCCCCACGTCTCAATCTTGAAGGCTCCCCCCGTGACCGGCCCTTCCGCGAGCGCCCCAGCTCTGCGGAGGCGCAATGGTCAGCTGCAAAGGTTCGAGAAGAGAGGGGCGTGATAGGCGCGGCCGCACCAAAAGCTTGCCGTCAACTCGGGACCACCGAACATACCTGCGACTCGCAGTGCTAGATGCTCCGAATTTGCCTCAAGACGAAGCAACCGGTTTGGACTCACCCTGATGCGATACCCCAGCGCCGGCGAGTTCGTCGGAATTGGAGTTGCGCAACAGGAACAACGACCTCCAATCGCGCTGATGGCCAAATTCGATATAGCGGTAGCTCAGGGCACTTAGCAGGATCGTTATTGCAAGATACGGAAATGAAAGTCGGAGCGTGTCTCGCAACGGAGACGTATCGGGCGGAATCATTTCAACCATGATGATCGAATGCCACGCATAAATACTGTAGCACATGCATCCAATGACTTGAATTGGCCACGCCTCGAACAAGCGATTTGCGGACCATGCCCCGCACAACACCGCCAGCAGCACCATGGCAAACCCGGCGCAAAAGATCGTGGCGTAGAGAATGCTCACCGCCCAGGGGCCGTTATCCTTGAGATATATGGCGGCAATCATCAGCAGCAGTCCGGGCAGCAGCCAGCGCGAGTGAAATCTCCTGAGTGAAGCGCTGTCGCTGGACTTGACGAAGAGATCGCACACCAACATTCCGAAAATGAACTGGTAACACGACCCAAATATTCCGCCCACAAACGGGCGAAACATCCCAATCCGATCCACCGCGATAAGGTGCCCAGCCACCACAAAAGCTGAGCAGATGACGACGCTCAACAGCAACAGCCTTCGGAGGCCGAAGCGCGCGGTGAGAAGAATCAGAAGCGGAAACAAAAGGCTGAACCAGATCTCAACGCCTACGGACCACAATACGGGATTGGAGGGGGGCATAAACCCGTGCGGCACAAAAATGAAAAGCGTAGATAACATTCCGCCGAGCTCCAGGTACCACGAGTGCGATCCAGCGGGCGACTTAGCATGTAGTGCAACCGTCACGAGGACGACCGTATAGTAAAGTGGAAGCAACCGGGCTGCGCGATGCCAATAGAAATGCGGGAAGTCGGCGAGCCGACCGATGGCTCGCTTCTTTGTGCGATAGGGCAGGTACAGAACGAATCCGGAGAGCACAAAAAAGATGTTTACACCCAGGAAGCCGTGCTTGGCGACAATGGCTAGGAGACCATTCGGATCAAGTTCGCCGGGAAACGCCGGCGCGCTGGATGTAAACGGAACAAGCAAGTGAAAGAGGATCACCATCAAGATGGCGAGTCCGCGAAAACCGTTGACCGCGCCGATCTTCTCCGCGCGACGATCGGCTTTGATGGCGGAACCTGGAGATTGTAACGACAAGGCGGCGATCTCGGTACTTCGTGATTTCCTTTTTACGATGTTCGCTACGTTGAGCGAGCTGTCAACCGACGGCCGTCACACTCACGACAGTGCGATGCCAAACCGAAGGCGCATTGACCAGCAAGTAGGCAAGTCTCCGCATCGCTAGGGATGCAGCGGATATCTCGTATCGCGAACACCTCACGACTCGTCGGAAGCGATCCTCACGCGAGCGCAGCCCTCCCCGGACACGGCGAACGACGTGCCTTCAAATCGTCAATTACGGCATCTATCAACTACGGGATATAGACGGTAACAGGTTAACTCTGAGGCAGAATTATGCGTGGGCGCTGGTAGTTTGATGGCTGGACTCCTCATCATATCTGTTCTGCTCGCGATTGGCTTCGCGGCCGGCTACGGCACGCGTGAGCTGATCTCTCGTAAGCGCCACGCCGAGTACTTGAACCTGCAGCCCTACGTTTCGCCTGCGCTCAGAACCAGGCGGCCATCTTCCGATGAAAGCACCAGGACGCGATACGCCACACCTCAACCCGCAATAACTGAGCAGGCGAACTATGACATGCTTGAGTCGTTTAGACCCGTATCAATTGGGGAGCCGAAGCCAGTGAAATCCGGGCCTGCCGGCGCAAGCTTGCGTTTGATCGAGCCGCATTCCTCCAAGCCCGATACCGGATCCTTGCAGTCCGTGGACATTGAGCAGAGCCTCGAAGAACTGGTCGGACTCCTGCTGCGCAAAAAACAGGGCGATTAGGGCCCTTTCCTCCGAAGCGTCTGGTCACAAGCCTCTTACCGCATTTACGTGTCAGCCTCTTGCCGAGACGGGGTGGGAAGTAAGCCCCTGGAACCGAGAAGCACCGGGTTGTCAGCAGGAGAGCTCCGGGATCCCGGTGGGAATCCAGGGCACCGGGTCGATGACAGAGCACGTTTTACGGCGGAACCGCCCGCCCGCAGCATAGGCAGGTAAAGACTGGCCGGGGCCGCGTAAAAATGGTATGTTTTTAGCGGTTCTGTGGCTACAATACGGCCCGTCACGCGTCCGGAGAGCAGGAGGGCAGATTTGGTTGTGCTGATGATCGCAAGCGCCGTGGCGGGTGTTCTTCTGGGGCGTTTTCTTCGCGCATATGCTCTTATTCCCGCAACGATGCTAATCTTGGCTGCAGCATGGTATTTGGGCCTCGAGCAGGGTTTCGCGACGGGCGCGATCGCATTCGTCGCTAGCGCGGTGGTCTTGCAAGTCGTCTATTGCGCGAGCCTGCTGATCTATCTGCTCATCGCGAACCTCTCGGTGCTGGACCAGGTGCAGTCGGAGGCATCACCGCAGATGCCTGAATCGCAAATCGCAGCCTAAGACACCTCTTCCTGAGCGGCGACCGAGAATGTTGTCGCAGGCCCGTACACTGTGACAACCTCCCGTAGAAGCGCCGCACCTGCTTAGTTCATGCAGACCATCCCGCAGGGCCGCATTCCTGCCGGTGTTTGTGAGCGCGTCGTTTACGCGGCATGATCCCCCTGCGCGCGTGATGCTCCGCTGACGCTGTTGGCCGCAGCTCCAATCTGCTCAACGACAATATCTGCTACACCCGACTGAATACGCGTGTGAATGCGTGGCGGAGACTTCTTCTTTGATTTTGATTTCGGCTCGTTGAAACTTCAGCGGAATGGCTGTGTTGCACCAAGTCGAGCGGGCCAAATGCATTTAGACGAGACGAATCCGCGACAAGCTGACGCGACACAGCTCAGGACGTTTGGGAATAAATGGCAATGCAATTTACTTGGAACCGATGCGAAGCCGCCGGCCGATATTCCCCACGGGTTTATGATGCTAGATCAACCCGCTGAGACAACATGACTCTCCATAGCACCTATATTCGCCGTCTTTATGTAGACAATGCAGATGTGATCGGTTGGCTGGAAATTTAAAATGGAAGTGCTGGCGAGAGCAGCGGCAGGCGGTAACGGCGCGCGGAACGCGTTGCAAGACTTGATCGTAAGGGGTCAAGCGGCTGTCGCGCTTTTGACGCCAACGCGATCACGGGCCAAGCAGCGTCCCGATCCGGTCGTTCACCGGATTGATACCCGCCCGCTCGACTACGGCCCCGATGAGATCGTGGCTGTCGGCAAGCTCCGCAACGAAATGCTGCGATTACCCGAATTCCTGCGCCATCATCGCCGGCTTGGGGTCCAACGTTTCCTCGCGATCGATGACCGTTCGGATGACGGCACGCGAGCATTCCTGCTCGATCAGCCGGACGTTCACGTGTTCGAGATCCGCGAACCCTTTGCAGAATCAAGTGGTGGCGCGCGTTGGACCAGCGCCGTGCTCGACCAATTCGCGCCAGGACGGTGGGCGCTGACGCTCGACGCCGACGAACTCTTCGTCTATCCCGGTTGCGAAAATTTTGATCTTCGATGGCTGTGCGGATATCTGGAGAGCACCGGCGCCGATTGCATGACGGCGGAGATGGTCGATATGTATCCACGCTGGCTCGGACGCCCGGAGCGCTACCAAGCCGGTGAGAGCCTCGTCGCGTTCTGCCCCTACTTCGATTCAGACACCTATGTGAAGCGCCGACGGCGCGGCTTTCCGAACAGCTACCTGGTGGGCGGTGCGCGAGCGAGGCTGTTTTATGACGAACCGATACCGCCGAAGATCGCCGTTTATGACGCACTTGTACAGTTGCTTGAGCCATACGGGCTGGCGCGGCTGCTGCCTACAATTAACATCACGCGCTGGCAGCCACCGCTGCTCACTAAAGTGCCGCTCGCGCGCTGGCTGCCCGGCCGGCGCTATATCGCCGCCGGTCACCTGATGGCTCCTCCGGGCAAGCCAGGCGATGTCACAGGCGCCCTGCTCCATTTCAAATTCCTCCACGACTTCACCGATAAGGTCGCAATCGCGGTTAGCGAGGGGAACTACTATCTCGGATCGGTCGAGTATAAGCGCTACGCAGAGCGGCTCGATCAAAATCGGTCTTTCGAGCTCATCTATCCGAAAAGCCTGATCTACCAATCATCCGACGACCTTGTCCGTTGCGGCCTGATGCGTCTCTCTCCGGCCTATCAGGCCGCGATGCGATAACCTGCCCCACCGCTTCTTGTACACAGGGGGCGCTGGAGCCTGCCTCCAATCGTCACCGGACTCCGTCGTTGTGCTTGATGTTTTCGTCGGTAGGACCGACCGTTATCCGGTGTTCCGGAGCATTGATCTCATCGATCAGCTTGCGGCCGAGAAGCCGAAGGAGAAGCTTCCTTCCACGTACCAGTGCCGGATAAAGTGCCCTTGCGAGGCGTGGCCGGGAGAACACCAGCCGATTGAGGCGATTGAAGACAGTCGCCTCACCCGCAAGCGTTGCCAGCAGATGCATGGCATCGGCGCCATGGTAGTACCGCCCACGCCTGCGAACCACCATGCCTTCATTGAGATCGAGGTTGCGAGCGCGGATATCGCCGACGAGCGGATGCTCCGAACGCGCGTCGATCAGGTGAATGCGCTGCCCACGCTCCCGTAACTGGTACAGCAGAACATAGCGGCTGCATAGTGGGCAGTCGCCGTCATAGACCACCCAGATCTCGTCATCACTATGGGTCAATCCGATAATCCGTTCGCTTCCGAACGTCCCGCAAAAGCTTGCCCTCCGCCAGGCCGAGGCACACTGAGTCCACCACATAGTGATAGGCGACGATATCGTCCATGGTCAGCTTGTTGAATTCGCCATACAGCCATGGATTGGACAGCATGTGGTGCGGATAGGCATAAAAGCTGTTGTTGTCCTTCACCCAGGGATAGATGCGAAAAAAGCGATCCGTCTCGCGGACCAATTTTTGCACGGCCTCCATGGCCACGCCCGTGTCCTGACGCGGAAGGATCTCCGGGCCGCAGGTGGTCGCATCGTGCCAAGTCGCAAGATCGTGGTTGTTGCCGCCAACGCGAGCCCGGAAATGATTCTCAGGGATGTACATGGTTCCGGTCCCGATCATGTACGAGTAGATGCCGAAATACGTGGAAGGCGCGAGAACCTGGCGACCATCGCGAGTCTCGACGAAAAGCCGCGGGCTTGCCAGCTTCGGCCCGTCCAGCCATCCGAGGTGATTGGTGTAGAAGAAGAACCGGCCACAGATGACAGTCACGACCATCACAACCTTCATCGCCGGGGTGAACCCATCACGCGGCAGCGTGCGTGCCGCAGCTACGATGAACAAGTTGAGCGCAATCCAGAAGAAGAACAGAGCCCCGAGAGTGAAGTACACGCCGATGTGGAAGACGTCGAACAGCAAGCAGAAGAACGACAGCGCGCGCGTCGAGACAGCAGCCAGGGGCGATAGGAGCTGAGCCCCCAACACGAAGACGTTGAAAATCAGCTGGTTACTCACGATCGCGTCCCAGATCGTCTGCAACGCGCCCGGCCATAGGCCGAGCGGGGCGTCGCCGCGTTCGAGTCCCATCAGGATTGAGGTTTGCGTGGGATTTGCGAACAGCCAGGTCCATGGCTTCTCGCCACCAGCCTGCAGCTTTGCGATTCCCGACCAGAAATAGCTGCCGACATGCGCCCCGACGGCGCACGCCCAAATCAACCCATAGGCGCGGTCGCGAAGTTGCTTCACGTTATCTGCGGAAGCGAACAGGGTCCGCAGCCACGGCACGCGATCCATCACCCAGGCGCTGGTAAGGACGATCGTGCCGAGCACGCCAAGGACGGCGAAGTTACCGACGTCGAGCATACCGAGATAATCGGTCTCCGTCACGAAGATGCCGGACACCATGCTCACCATTTCGCGCCACGCATGATAGAAGTAGAATAGCGGCACCAGAAATGAAGGACGCCAGATCGCGGCTATTCCTGCCACAACTGCAAGCACCGCACCGTAGCGGAAGAACAGAATCTTGTCGCCCGAACCGAACAGGATGTTGGGCGGCCCTGCGAAGGGCCCCAATGAATCGAACAGCAACTGCACGAAGATCGTCATTCCGATCGCGAAGGCGGTGATCCGTAATGGCGGCGAGAAATCACGGTAGCGAATGGAGCTGAAGGCGAGCGCGCCGGCAAATGCCGAGCAAACCAGCACCAGAGCGTAAATGTCGGACCAGCGCGCGAGATGCGTGACGGCCCGCCGCGAAATCGCAGACAGAATGACGGCTACTGCAAGGAGGAAGAGAGGTCCCGCAAGCGACGCGATGCCAGACCGCGCTCCTTGCCGTGATGCAACAGTATACAACGTCATCCCGTCTCGGACCTCCGGAGCTTCGCCATCGAGATCCACCGAACTTTATAGAATGACTAGCGGTCTGCAAACATCGCAAGCGCAGCCTGCTCTGCTGGTGTGAGTGCTCACAAAATCATCTCACGGAACCTCAGCACTGCGAACCGAAATGTGACAAACTGCGGGCATTGATGTGACCGCAAGTGTCCGCATTGACACTGGCACGTCCCGCCATCGCTGAAATGAGTTTCGAGCAGGCTCGCCGATCCCACATCGTCCAATCACGTCTTCCGTTCGTGTCGAGGCCAAGCTAAAAGCCGGAAACGATCGGAATCTCCCTCGTGCAGCGCGCTGGATTTCCCGTGACATTTGCTGGCAGGCGCAAGACCGCGCAAGAGGTGTTTGAGATCGCGGGGGTGTGCTCGTTGGACAAAGACAGCAAGTCACGGGCCGTAACCAACATCCTCATAACGAGCGGGTCGCAGGCCTGGAAACTGTCGGCCGGTTTTGTCCTGACGATATTCTCGACCCGGAATCTTGCCCCGTCCGACTTCGGCCTGCTCGCCATGTCTGCGACGGCTGCAACGTTCCTCGGGCTCATCAAGGACGTCGGCGTTGGACAGGCCATCATTCAACGCACGGAAATCGCCAAGGGCCAGATCGATGCGCTGTTCTGGCTGTCGGTGCTCGCTTCCGCGGCATCTGCTCTCGTTCTGACGTTGAGCGCGCATCCGGTTGCGCTGTTCTACGGCGATGCGAGGCTTCAACAGCTCATGATCGCAATTGCCGGCCTAAGCTTCATTGCTGGCCTTCCGACCGTTCCGGCGGCGCTGCTTGCAAGGGAATCCCGGTACAAGGCGCTGGCAATCCTGGATGTCGCTGCGACAACCGCTTCCGTTGGCACCGGGATCGCCGCCGTGATCATCTTGAGAGACTATTGGGCACTTTACCTGTCCACGCTCGTTCTCACGGTCATTTCGACAATCGGGATCTGGGCCTATTCCGGTTATCGCCCTGGATATCCCCATCTGGACAGCGAGACGCGACACATGGCGCGATTTGGCCTGCACGTGTCAGGATTCAACCTCGTCAACTATCTCTCGAGAAATGCTGATAACATTCTCATCGGCAAATTTCGAGGCGGCGACGAACTCGGCCTGTACGATCGGGCCTATAAGCTGTTGCTGCTGCCGATCGTCCAATTGCACAACCCGATCGGCCAGGTGATTGTCCCGCTGCTTTCGCGGCTTCTTTTCGATAAGGAGAGATATCTCAGCACCTACAACGATGCCCTTTCCATGGTTATGCTCATATGTCAACCGGGCATCGTGTTCGCCATCCTGCTCTCGGAGCCGCTCTTCAGAGTTCTCCTTGGCGAGCAGTGGGTGGGTGCAGCCACGATTTTTTCTTGGCTTGGTGTTGCGGGCTTGAGCCAGGTCGCAACCGCGACGGCAGCTTGGCTGTTCCTCAGTCAAAGCCGTGGCCACGAGTACTTCAGGCTAGGCGTTTGGACCGCCCTGATTAACGTGACCTCATTCCTCGTCGGTCTTCCCTGGGGCGCGCTTGGCGTCGCGGCGGCGTACACGCTGGTGAATTGCACCGTCGTGCTGCCGCTTTACGCGATATCTATTGGTCGTCATGGCCCGGTGACGACGAGGAGCCTGGTCAAGACGACTGTCCCACATTGGATCGGTTGTGGCGTTGCGGCGGCCGTCACAAGGATTTCGATGATCTCATTGCTGGATGGAAACTCTCTCGCTGGGCTGGTTACGCTGCTGGCGCTTGCCTATGCATCGTATCTCCTCGCCATGATCTTCTTCGCGCGGAAACGGGAACTTGCGAAACGCGCATTGCGCAACGTTGTTCGAAAGGCAAAGACCTTCAGCGAAGCATGAAGTCATGCGACTCCGCCCGATGGACATCAATCGGGGTTACCGCGTGAACGGCGTCGACCGGATGAAGGATCGAGTCAACATCGGGATAAGTGGTGGCCACGAGGAGCCCTGCCTTGGCCGATTCATGAAAAGCCTCGTTGATTACCTCATATGCGGTGGGCATAGCGGACTGCTCGAACACGAACCCGTCGTCTCCCAGGCGCGCGGTGCCGACGGCCGGTGCGGTAAGAGGAGCCTGCGACGGCGCAACCGTCGAAAAATCAAAGCCGGCCTTCGGAGGGTCGATGACCAGCGTGCCCCCGGATCCGTCGCTCGAGAGATTGAAGGTCGAGTTGGTATAGTCACCAACGAGCGAGATATGTGCCGTGTGATTTTGAGCATCGACCACAGTCAACACGCCACCGGCTGTATCGCCAGAAAAGGACGCCGACGTTCCCGCTCCGTACGCGATGTCCTTCAGGTCGATATGGTTGGAATTGGACGCGGTGCCGTCACCTGTCAGGCCGATGAGCGTTCCCGTAAATTGCGACGCGTGGTCCAACACCAGATTGCCGGTCGACGCCTTGAAGGTGATCGACCCGGAAGCGGCGTCGGACAATTCGAGCGTGGCGCCGGGGTCGACCGCCGCGGCCTGTGACATATTGCCGAGATTCAATACGACATTTCCGGAGATCTTGAGGATAGTCGATGACGTATTGATTACACCATCGCCGTTCAGGTCCTGATAAAACGTCGTCTCGACCGCTTTAAGAGCAGGATCGGTCGGGGACACCTTGTTCAGGACGTTCGATACATAGTTGCCCTTGCTGTCCGTCGTCCACACACAGAGTTCGCCGGTGGCCGGAATCTTCCAGGCCACGTCATAGCCGCTGGTCGTTTGCTCCACGCCCACCGGCGTCCAAGCGCCGAACTGTCCCGACACAACCGCTACGCCGCCGTACTTCAAGGTCGGTCCCGCGCCGCTGGCCGTCGCGTCGAGCAGGTAATTCGAGCCGACCTGAACCAGGCTGGTTGAGCCGGACGCCTCGATTGTCGTGCCTGAAACCTTCTGAGGCGTTGGTGGAAGACCAATCACGCCATCACCGTTGAGATCCTGGTGAAATAGGGTCTCGCTCGACTCAAGTGCCGGGTCGGTGCCGGACACCTTGTTCAGATAGTTGGATGCGAAATTGCCGTTGCTGTCCGTGCTCCAGACCGCGAATTGGCCCGTCGAGGAGATCTTCCACCCGACGAGATAGCCGTTCGACGACGCTTCCGCAGCCACCGGCACCCATGCGCCAAGCTGCCCCGCAACAACCGCCGTTCCGCCATTCTTCAAGATCACCGATGAGCCGGCCGTCGAAAGGTAGAAATTGCTTCCCGACTTGATGAGCGCTGTCGTGCCGGTCGCTTCGATCACCGTACCGACGGCGGAGCTGAAAGCGCTCGAAAGCTGGCTCAAATTGCCGGCGATGTCGGTGGCGGTCGCGGTGAAGCTGTGTTGCCCTGCCGTCAGCGATCCGGTGGTGACGCTCCAGGCCCCATTCGTCGCCGCGACGCCCGTGCCGAGCAAGGTCGAGCCTTCGTACAGCCGGACAGTGCTTCCGGCTTCTGCCGTGCCGGACACGATTGTCGCGCTCGAAGCTCCAGGTGCGCCCGAGGTCAGGACAGGTGCAACCGGGGCACGCGTATCGACCGTGACGTTCAACGCACCGGAGGAAGCGCTGACGTTGCCGGCGGCGTCCGCGATCTTGCCGGTAAAGATGTGATTGCCGTCCGCCAACGTTGCGGTGGCAAAGGACCAGGCTCCGTTGGTATCGGCGATCGCCGTTCCGATCATCGTCGCGCCGTCGAAGACCTGCACCGTGCTCCCGGCGTCCGCGGTTCCAGTCAAACTCACGTGGTTGACATTGGTGACGCCATCGCCGGCAACGTTGCTGTCTGGCGAGAACGACGCGAGCTTGGGCACGTTCGGGGCGACCGTATCGACGGTGACATTCACCCCGGCTGAGAGCGCGGTGAGATTGCCGACACCGTCCATCGCCGCGGCGGCAAAGGCGTGGCCGCCTTCGGCCAGCATTGTGGTCGCCATGCTCCAGTTGCCGTTACCGTCGGCGATCGCCGTGCCGATCTGAGTTGTCCCGTCGAAAACCTTGACGGTTACACCTGCCTGCGCGCGACCGGTGAGGATCAGATGATTTGTATTGGTGAGGCCGGACACGATCGCGCCGCTGTCGTTGACAGCCGAGATCGTCGGCACGGCGATAGATGTCATCGCCATCGGCGAATTCGTCGCGGAAACGAATGAATAGTCGGCCGACGTCAAGCTGGTTACGCCCGCGATGCGCAGCGTGTCCGCTCCACCCGCGTAGTGAACGGTCCAAACGTCGTTCACATGGGTCAAATAGGCGCCGCTATCGTAGCCTTTCAGAATCAGCTTGTCATGTTCGGCAGTCGCGCTCGTGAACACGTGGAAATCGGCGACCGTATCGTTGCCGCTGGCTACATTGTAGATGAACGTATCGTTTCCGGCTCCTCCGGAAAGCCAGTCATTCCCGCCCGCGCCATCCAGGAAATCGTCGCCGCTCGAGCCGACCATACGGTTTGCCGTTTGGTTGCCGACGCCCGCGAGCCCGCCCATCATCAACGTCAGGTTTTCGACGTTTGCCGACAACGTGTACGACGTCCACGCCTCCACGCTGTCAACGCCGCCGCCGGGATTTTCGACGATTTTCTGGTTCGCGCCTCCGATGACGTAGGTATCGTCGCCGTTCCATCCGACGAGCGTATCATCGATATTGACCGCCGAGAGCTTGTCGTTGGCCGCGGTGCCGTACACCATGCGGCTGCTCGCCTTCCCGCTGATCCACGACGTGATCGTCCCGCCGACCGGGAGTGTTGCTGGCAATTGGAAATCGTCGCTGGTGAATGCCGAGACCGTCGTGTTGCGGAACACCAGGGTGTCCTGGCTGGTCAACTTCAGGCAGACGTCGCTTCCGACCTGGGTCATCGCCGCCCGCACGTCGGCGAATGAGGTGAAGGCAAAGCCGTTGAGCTGGACGACATCGTGTCCGGCGCCTGATCCCGGCGAAAAGTCGGTTATGATGTCCGAACCGTCGCCGGAGTTGACCACGAAACTATCCACACCGCCGCCGCCGGTCAGGATATCATTGCCGAGCCCGCCGGTGATCACGTTTGCCGCGGCATTGCCGATGATGATGTTGGACTGAATATTGCCGGTGGCGTTGATGGCGGCCGAACCGGTGAGGGTCAGATTCTCGACGTAGCTCGAAAGCGTATAGCTCACCGAGGCGTTTACCGTGTCGATGCCTCCGCCATAGGCTTCGATAACCTTCGCACCGGAATCGGTGACGACATAAGTGTCGTCGCCGGCACCGCCGGTCATGACATCGTTGCCTCCTGCACCACCGATCAGGTCATTGCCGGACGTGCCGCTCAGCGTGTCCGCAGCTGCGCTTCCCGCGATCGTGTTGGTCGGCGTGCCACTCGTGAGCAGGGTGTAGTTCGCAAGCGTGTACTCCGGCAATTGATAGGCTTTGATCGAATCGATGGTCATCGTCGCCGTCGATCCTGGAGCGGCGTTGCCGGGCCAGCTCCCGCCCATCGCCAGATTGGCGATCATGTACATCGCCGTATTCATGTCGGCGGGCGTGGCCTGCTGCGCGACCTCGTTCCCGTCGACGAAGAATGTCAAGTCGTAAGGCGTCCATTTGAGCGCGAACGTGTGTTCTCCAGTGGTCAGGTTGGCTGTATTTGCCCAGCCCCCATTGGTCGCCGGCGCGTAGGGCGAGTGAATGGCCCAATGCGCCTGGTCAGGATCCTGACCAAAGGCTTCGAGCACATCGATCTCAGTATTGAGGTTATTGGCCGTGCTGGGCAGCATCCAGAACGCCGGCCACGCGCCGCTCGTGCTGGGCAGCGTGGCCGTCATCTCGAAATAGCCGTAGGTCTGAGTAAAGCTGTTCTGGGTCGAGATCATGCCCGACGAAAATATGGCACTGCCCGTATAGGGCGTTGCGCTCGCAGGCAACGGTTGCGCCGTGATGACGAGGTGACCGTCCTGAATCGAGAACGGATTGAGCCCGAGCGACGTTGATGCCTGGGCGGCCGGCAGCCCGGAAAAGCTGGGATCGACATACACCTCCTGTTCGCCGGCCAGCCCGTACCCTGCGGCTCCGCTCCAGGCATAGCTCGTGCGCCAGGTCAGGCTCGGATCCTGACCGGCGGAGAGCGTGTTGAAGTCGTCGTTGAAGGTCTGGACCAGTCCGGTCAGGGGACTGACGATGTTTATATTGGCGGCCGTGAGATTCTGAAGGCTGGTGTTTTCAAGCGTTATCGTTTCGCCGCCAGCGATCGTCAGGACAAGGTCGGTGCCCACCGGCTTCATGGCCGCCGTGACGTCGGCGAACGTCTTGAAGCCGGTGTTGTTGAGCTGCAGGATGTCCCCGCCCGCGCCGGCCCGAAAGTCGGTGACAATGTCGTTGCCGTTGCCCGCTCTCACGATAAAAGTGTCGCGACCGGCCCCACCGGTCAGCACATCGTTGCCTCGCCCGCCGTCGATCACGTTGTCGCCGGCATTGCCGGCAATGAAGTTGTTGAGATCATTGCCGGTGGCGGGAGACGGAACGCTATCTGTCAGGACAAGATTTTCGACGTTCGGCGCATTGACGAGGCTGTATCCGTTAATGTTCCAGACGCGGATCGTATCGATACCCTCTGCGGCCTGCTCGACGACCTTGGTGTTGTGGTCATAGACATAGTAGGTGTCGTCACCTGCTCCGCCGATCAGCGTGACGCCCGTGCCGCCGGCCTCCATGCCGTCATTTGTCACACCGGTCGTCAGCGTACCGCCCGCGGCGACGGTACCCGCCCAGTTCCATGCCGTTCCGCTCGCTGGCAGCGGATTGTCCAGCGCGACATTGCTTGGAACCAACGTCGAAAGCGCAACGTTCTGCAGCGTCAGGGTTTCGGTCGACGACAGCGTTACGACCGTATCGGAGCCCACTTGGGTGGCCGCTGCCAGCAAACTGGCGAACGTCGCAAAGCCGTAGTTTTGCAATCGCAACACATCGCCGCCCAAGCCCGCCTGAAAATCAGTGACGGTATCGGAGCCGTATCCCTTCGAGACAACGAAAGTATCGCTGCCTGCGCCTCCGGTCAGAACATCGTTTCCGGTACCGCCAAACAGAACGTCAGTACCGGCGCTTCCATTGATAATGGTCATGATGGATTGCGTGCTCCTTTTACGTGCACACAACTATGCACGCGTTCAAAAGAGCCTTATGGATTCGACGCAATTTGACCCATGACGCGAGAATCAGCTGACGGCCTGGAGATTTCTGCGGAGACACCGTAGTGCTACGGGCTGACGTGAAGTCCGCGCTGATCTGCAACAAGCACGCTCAGGGCAGTACCGGTCATTCACCGGGCGAGCAGGTTCCGGCTATGGAACCGTGTTCCGCATCCGATATGTGAGCACTTCATCTTGCGAAGTGCCTGTTACGCACGCTCCTCGACTCGCCAGGACTTTCGCCGGAGGACCCTCAGCGCGAACCCGGCCGTTTTCAATGCACACCACGTGGTCCGCATCGCGCACTGAATCCAGGCGATGTGTTATCAGCAACAAGGTTCGGCTCTTGAATTGTAGCTGGATCGCGCGTCGAATGCTGTCCTCGAGCGTCAGATCGAGGGCGCTCATCGCTTCGTCCAGGATGAGGAACTTCGGATTGCGCACGATCGCTCGGGCAAGACCAAGGCGCTGCCGCTGACCGCCTGAGAAGCGCAGGCCGTGCTGTCCGATCCAGGTGTCGTATTTGTCCGGCAAGGCCTCGACGACCTCTGAAACGCCCGCGACCTGTAGCGCCCGCCGAACCTCTTCCTCGGAGGCGTCGTTCTTGGCCATCCGAACGTTCTCGATCACCGTGCCTTCGATCAGGTCCACATCCTGCCCCGCAATCGCGAGCATGCCGAGCCAATCGGTTCGCCGAACGTCTTCGATGGATCGCCCATCAACCCGTATGACACCCTCGTTTGCCGAATAGAGTCGCAACAATAGATTTACGATCGTGGTCTTACCCGCTCCACTGGCTCCGATGAGCGCAGTGGTCTTGCCCGCAGGAATGTCAAACGAAGCATCCAAAAGAGCGGGGTCGGTACCGGCATCATAGCGGAACGTCACGTTGCGAAATGAGATGCCGTTCTCCAGTTTAGCCACGGCGACGTGCCCGGCGTTCGGGTACTCCTTGTCACCTGTCGAGAGCATGTGTCTGATGGACCGAAGCTGCGGCTCGATCTGCGCCATATACAGCAAGTTCCCTTCCAGATCTCGCATATGCGGCTGCAATCGATAGAGCAACGCGACCGCGGTCAGGCTGGTCGCGAAGCCGATTCCCCATAGATCAGCGAACGCGATTACGAGAAACAGCACGAAAAGATACCCCACCTCCGTCAGAGGCGAGACCAGGGCGGATAGGCGCGCAAGGCGCAGCGCGACCTGTCGGGCCTGCGCCGAAGCCTGCTCGAAGCGCTTTTGGTGAATCTCCTCCTGGCCGTACGCGCGGATCGTTCGCATGCCCTGGAGTGTCATCAGCATATGCTCACCCAGCTTTTGATGAACCAGCTTTACGCCGGCACCCAATCGCTGCATTGGCAGCGAAAGATGGCGCAATCCCGCCGATATGATCATCGAGGCGACGAGGGCGACGACCGTTACCTTGATCGAGAGCGCCAACAGAAAAGACGCGAAGAGAAAAACCGAACACGAACTCACGACAATGCGGGTCAGACTGGCGTATGCCCCGGAGATCACCCATGTCTCGGTTCCCAACACCTCCATGAGATAGGCTTCGTCATGGCGTTGGAAGAACGAATACGAAGTTGACAGATATTGCAGATGAACGCGGTTGCGCGCGACTTCATTGATCTTCTCTCCGACACGCGCACTGATCAATGTGTTGACAAAGGAAAGAGCACCACGAGAAATGATGAGAAGGAGCAGCACGAGGGCAGTTTCGGTCGAGCTGTGAAACCAGTTCGCCGCATATCGAAGCGCTTCGCCCAGCAGGCCGCTGGTCGACGTTGCAAGCTCCACCTGACCCATGGCGAAATAGAAGAACAGGAGCACGAGAGTAATCCCGACCGTCTCCGCCAACGATGTCGCCAGGCCAAGGACGATCAGCGCGGGCGTCACCCAGCCGGGCAGTGGAGCAAGCTTGAGCAGCTTGAACAGTTCGACCAATGCAGCGCGGCGAGCACCTCTCGGACTTCGTGTGTTGTTCGCGTGCTCTGTCATCGCGATTGACTCGGATCGCCGATGGCAAATAACGAAGCCGGGGGTCGGACCACCCTGCGACGCTGATGACGCCATTTCCACCGGACTTCCAAGACGGTATCCCGCGGCACATCGTGCACGGCGACCCTGAGCGCGAGCAAGGGATTCCGTCTGCAAAGCTGTCCAAGGATTGAGACGAAGTACCACAACTGACCGCCCGTCAGAGCTCTCCGAAGCAGCCAACGCGCATAGTTTCTGAAGCCCAGGTCGAGGAGCGCCGTGCGCTCTGGGTGCCGCGCCATGATCTCATCGGCGACCAGCATCCACGACCGGAACATCCGGGGCATGTTGCTTGACATGTTGTTCGGAAGGTAGCGGTAGCCGATCTGGTACTCGGGCACGACCGCGAAGTGGTACGCCTCCGCGACACGGCAATAGAACAGCAGATCTTCGCAGCCTTCTGCCCCCGACGCCCTGAGTCCGCTCTCGAAACCTTTTGCAGCTGTGAGGGCTTCCCGGCGAACTAGCGCCGAGCTGCCGTTGCCAATGAAATTTCCCTGACAGAGATAGTCCAGCACCTCGCCTGCATGAAAGACGGGGTCGGACCTGGCACTTACGCGACTATCGGCATCGATCCAGTCATACCAGCTGTAGACCAGACCAGTCCGCTCCCCTGCATCAAGCAAGGCTTGAAGCTGTTGCTCAATCTTGCGAGGCGTCCAGAGATCATCGGCATCAATGAACGCGACGAAGTCCGCGCGCGCGGCCTGCCAGCCCGCATTCCGGGCGGCTGCCACCCCTGCATTACGCTGCTCTATGATTGTTACGCGAGAATCCTGAACCAGATGCCGCTGGACAACTGCGACCGTGTTGTCTGTGGAGCCGTCGTCCACGACAATGATTTCCAGCTCGCGGTGCGACTGGGATCTGACGCTGCGAAGCGTCTCATCGATCGTTGCACTGGCGTTGAAGGCGGGAATAACCACACTGACCAGCAGCGCACCGCTACTCATTGATACTGCTCCAGGCAGCGCGCGAATGTGTCCAGCGTGAAATCGCCTCTGACCTCAATTCGCGGCAGGTCCAACAGATTATCCTTCAGTGTTGCGGCCCGGCTGACCGTGTTGAACACGGTCTTGTAGCCGCATTCGGCCGCGAGGATTCCAAGCCGCTGATTGGTAGAGCCAAAAGGCGCAGCAAGCGAGGTTATCGATCGCCCAAGCCATCGCTCCAACTGTGCACGGGATCGCGTCAGTTCCTCGGCGAGAGTCCAGGTCGCAAGTTCCTGGCCGCGCGGGTGGCTCGCCAAATGGCTACCAAAGGATACGCCCTCGGCGGCAAGCCCGGCGATCCTGGCCGCATCGAGCAGCGAAGCCGGCTCTCCAAACGGCGCATCCCATTCAGCCCGCCTTCCCACGAAATCGGTCGCAATGAACACCTCCGCCGAGAAATCGTTTGCCTGCAAGATCGGCCATGCATACTCGGCAAAGTCCTGGTAGCCATCGTCGAAGGTGATCAGCACCGGCCTGCCCACGAACGGATGATTGCTTGCTACGAACCAGGCGAGCTGATCCGAATTGATCGTGTGGTAGCCATTGCGGCGAAGCCACAGCATCTGCTGCCCGAACGCATCCGGAGACAAGCGGTACCGCGCCAGTTCGTCTGGTCCTTCTGTCGCAATTCGGTGATACATCAGGACCGGAGCGTGCGTTCGTCTTTCGCATTGCGCGACGTCAAACCTGCGCGCCACGGCCCCGCCCCACACGATGGATCGCGCAAGCTCGACCTCAATCGGCGCGTCGATAGTCGCGCATTTCACCTGTATGTCAGGGGCAGCTTCGCCCGGGAGTAACCGCCTGAACCGATCGATACGGTACAGCTCCGTCTCGATCGATGTCTCCAGGGCGAGCCCGGGCACGCCCTGGAGAATCCGCCTAATCGTCTCCGCCCCATACGGACTCTCCCAGTCGAAGCCCGTTCGCGACATGTTGTCCTTCAGCACAAAGGCATGGGCCGCCACCAGGTCACCGCCAGGACGCAGCGCCTGCACCAGTCGCTTCGCGACCGATTCTAATTCGGCCTCGTCATTAAGGTAGTAAAGGACCTCGGAGCAGACGATCAGATCAATGTCCTGTGGGAGCGGATCGGCGGACAAATCCAATTGAGTGAATTCGATATTCTGATGGCCATTGCATCGAATACGGGCGCGATCGAGCGCCTTGGTCGAGATATCGGCGGCCCTGAGGCGCTTGACCTTGGGTGCCAATTGCCATGTGAAATGTCCCTCCGCACACGCAAGCTCAAGCGCTTGATCCACTGGCCGGTCAGGCAGGAGCTCGAGCTGCCGGCTATACTTTTCCTGTTCATACGGCGAACCGTAGTTCCAGGGATCCTCTTGCTCGAAGAAACCCTCCCAAAATTTCTTGCGCGCGGTGTCTCGAGATCTTCTGACACATGGCATAGGACTGCTCGAAGCGGAGATGCCCGAGATGGCTCGCGACCGCGCCTCACGTGAGGCCCGCGAGGCCAACTCGCGTAGCCGCCCCCGGTGAGTATCTCGGCCGTCTCGCATGAAGGATTGAAGTCGTTCTGTCCGCTTGTGGAGTGCGATTTTTGCCCGAACCAGCCTTCCGATCTGGTCTTTGACCTGCAAATGAACGAGGCCATGGGCGGCCAGCGCGATCCAGAAGCGGTTGTTGACAGTGCCGAGGGCACCAATATCGAGCAGCGTCAGGATGCGAGGCCCGTCACAGAGATAGACATACAATCGATCGACAGTCCCGATCGGCCTGATCGTATCGATACGGCGAAGGTCAACGCGCGTGCCGAACGTCAACGTGAGGACCCTGGGCGCCGAAAGGTCGTCATAGTCGAGCACTTTTCGCTCAAAGCGGTATTGACACTTTCGCCCTGCCGCCGGGTCGCTCCATGCGTGCCCCATTGCTGAAATGAGGCTGGTTACGCCCTTCCCGTATTGCGGCCATCGTTCCGCCAGCCTGGCGGGCACCGTTCTTGCCCCGACCATCACGGCATCGAGCAAAACAGAGGCAACGAAGTCCGCCGTTGTCTCGGTGTTTGGAATGTTGCTGAGCGTTTCCGGCGATGGATCGCTGGCATTCTGGCGGCCGCAGTCAAATCCGGCACACCAGAGGGCGAAATACGCGTACGCCGCCGCGGCGCTGCCGGATGCAGTTGACGCTCCAGCTTGATGTGCGGGTGCCGGCTCGCTGACGCGGTCGTCACTCGAAAATCCGCGTGCAATAACCACACGCGCGTCGGCCAGCATCCGTTTGACATCTTGCGTCAGTGAACGGTCGCTTGTCCGGTAATAGCTCAATTTCTCGTCGACATGGATCCACCTGCCGCCGCAGCGGGCGATCCGTTGCCACAGGTCCCAATCTTCGCACGTGCGGAGGCTGGTCTCAAAGCCGCCGACCTTTGCAACCGCGCTCTTCAAGACGAGCACGCCATGGATGAACGTGGCACACGTCCGAGCGAAACGCTCGAAGGCGTTGTCCTGGATGGCCGGATCGCAGCGAACGGGAGTTTCACTGCCGTCAGGCATAACCCGGCAACAATTGCAGTAGGCCGCCACCGCCGAGGGGTCGCGATCCAGCGCAGCATTCATCTGCGCAAGAAAGGATCGATCAATCCAATCGTCACTGTCCAGGAACAGTATTCGTTCGCCGCGCGCGCTTGCAATTCCCTTGTTGCGGGCACCGGAAGCGCCTGCTCCGTCAGACTGTAGAACCCGAAAGCGGGAATCCCGCGCCGCGTATTCAGCAACGATCTCGGCCGTGGCATCGATCGAACCGTCATCCACGACAAGCGCCTCCCAGGAGGGGGCGCTCTGCGCGAGCAGGCTGTCAAGCGTTTCAGCAAGGGTTCCTGCAGCGTCGCGGGCGGCGATCACGACGGACGTACGCGGATGGGCTGTCATCTGCGAAATCTTTGGCGATGATAGAACAGCAATCCGGCGAGATATCCGGTCACCTCCTCCTTCAGGAAGCGGTCGCGAATGCTGTCTCCTTCCATTGCTTTCCGGAGCAGCCGAGCGAGGTACCAACGCGGCTTGTGATAGTAAGCCAGACGCCGGTTCGCCGAGATCCCGGTTCGCTCATACTGCACCAAAAGTGCGGCCGCATGACCGCGCATGTAATGATAGATCTGGCTGGCCAGTCCATCCATTGTCCTGCGGTGAAAATGGAATGCGACTGACGCCGGAGTGTAACGACACGTGTAGCCGCCCGCCAGCAATCGATACCAATACTCCGAGTCGCCCGAGCAGCCGGCCTGACCGACGTCCAGGCGCTCATCAAAGAGCCCGACGGCCTGAAACACCTCACGCCGGAACGCCATGCTCGCTCCGGCGCCGAGGTCCCACGCGGGAAGGACCTGGCCGTGATGCGATCGGAAGGCTGCGCTGTCGTAATCCTGTTCGCGATAGCCCTTGCCGAATCCCCAATACGTCTCGAAGTGCCGTTGCGCCTCGGTCGCGAGCTCGGCGGGAAGCACAAGCCCAGTCACCGCGCCGACCTCGGGAGAGTCAAACGCACATGTCAGTTGCTCCAGCCAGCGCGGGTGAAGCAGCACATCGTCATCCGTATAGGCGACAATATCTCCAGTCGCCTGGAGCGCGCCGGCATTGCGCGCAATGTCCAGGCCGGGTCGGTCCTCCCGAATATAGGTTGCCGCCGCGGCCAACGCGACATCCCGGGTCCGCCGATCGCGCGATGCATTGTCTACGACAATGATTTCTCGCGGAGGATGGGTCTGCTGCGGCAGCGACGACAAGCATTTGCTCAGCTCGTCCGGACGGTCGCGCGTGCAGATCACCACGCTCGCCGAGAGCCTCACTTTCGTCGGGGTTCGCACTTGGGAATCGACGGCTGACAGGAAGGTGTCGTCGATATGATCGATCCTGGCGTCCGTTATCTGGCCTTCATGCATCAGCACATGGCCGATCGGCCGGTCGGCGCGCCAGAACACCGTCATGCCCTCGTTCAATGTCGTTTCCGCAACATCGGACGCCGACGTCACGGAGACATGCGCCACGCCTCTTCCCAGTCCAATTCCTGCGAATGGGGTATCGATCATCTTCGTGCGAAATTATGCCGGCGGGTTGCTATCGCTCCACCTCAGTGCAGTCTCAATAATGAAATCAATCTCGGATTGCCGCGGGCTCCAACCGAGCTCCCGCTTGGCTTTGGCAAAGGAGGCGACGAGCGTGGGCGGGTCGCCCGCGCGGCGTGGGCCGCGGCAGACGACCGGATCGTTTCCGGAGACACGCCTCACGGCCTTTATTAGATCGAGCACACTTGTGCCAACCCCTGTACCGAGATTGAAGACGTGAGTACCGCCTCGCGCCACCAGCATGTCACCTGCGAGAAGGTGCGCCTGCGCCAGGTCGTTGACGTGGATATAGTCCCTGATTGCACTGCCATCCGGCGTCGGAAAGTCCGTTCCCAGAATGGTGAAAGGCCGATCGGGTCGGCGCACAGCTTCGATCGCCAGCGGAATGGCATGCGTTTCCGGTTCGTGGCGCTCGCCGATCTCTCCGTCCGGATCACAGCCCGCCGCGTTGAAATAGCGCAGCGAAACCGACGACATCTCGTACGCGCGGCCAAAGTCCTCCAACATGCGCTCGCTGATCATCTTGGACCAACCATAGGGATTGATCGGCGCCTGCGGATGTGTTTCGTCTATCGGGGTCTGCTTGGGAATTCCGTAACTGGCACACGTGCTGGAAAAGAGCACGCGCGAACAGCCGGCCGCTCGCATTGCCTCCAGCAGTGCAAGCGTTCCTCTCGCGTTATTGTCGTAATAGATGGCGGGATCAGCCACGGATTCGCCGACATAAGCCAGTGCCGCAAAGTGCGCGACAAGATCCGGCTTGTAGGTGTCCAGCGCTGCGCGAACGCCGGCTGAATTGCGAATATCGCACTCGACCAACGGTCCCCAGCGCACCGCATCGCGCCAGCCTCGGGAAAGATTGTCGAGCGTCACGACATTCCAGCCCGCCATTGCAAACGCCTTGCAGCAATGCGAGCCGACGTAGCCGGCACCGCCGGTGACCAGAACGGTCTTTTTCATCTCGCCGCGCCCGCGCGTTGCGCTTCGATCGGAGCTGGGACACTGCCGAGATTTGTCGGGCCCGCGAAATCGTTACGCTTCCTTATCAACCTTCGCGCCAACAACACTCGACTCCTTGTCCCGAAGCATGAACTTGTTCTTAATCTCCAACCTTCCAAACCCATCAATTCATATCTAGATGGATTGTGGCTTCATTCGTACGATCGAACGGCGGCGCGCAGACGCGTGAAGCTGCCACGCGCAGTTGTAAAGGACCGAAACGGTGCAATCCGTGGATTGATGTTGCGAATTATTGCTTCGCCGCGGTCTCGTCCGCGGGATAGAAACGCGCCTGATGCGCTTCGGATAGAACCTGTCCCGTCGATGATTTCACGAGGGCGGTCCATTCATACACACCCGGCTTGCAAGGACCAAATGTCCGGATCGTCCCCGATGGCACGACGCCATTGCTCGGAACCGGAATGTTCTGGCCTCCCATCTCGCGAGTGCCTTCTGCAAGTGTGAGCGTCACCGACGTGGCACCGGCGGGAATATTGCGCAGGCGCATCTCCGGATTTGGGAACAGCGTGACACAGCCGCGTACCCCGCGCCATGAAAAATCCAACGTCATCGGATCGGCCGATGCAGGATGACAGGCCGCCAGCAACAAAGGGAAGGCAACAACAACAGCTCTCACATATTGCTCCGATCAGTTTCGCTTCCGATCTTCGCGCGATCGGGGCACGCACTATTCACGATTTACGCAGAATAGATCGCCCATTTTAAGGCGCCATCGGTAAGCCCACTGCAACCGATGCATCAAAAGAAGCAGCCACGAGTTGGCCATTTTTTTGACGGATCGTCGGGACCTCCTTTGGCGTGCATCAACGACCATTCCCGCGCCTGCCAACGGATTGAGCAAACAAGGGCAAGTGGTAGCTAAACCGTGTCCAGAAACGTCCTGATCGTCGTACCCGTTTTGAACGAGGCTTCCCATATCGAGACCGTTGTCCGCAATCTGGCGCGGGACAGTCTCGACGACGATCGCACGATAGTGGTTGCAGATGGCGGCAGCACCGATGGGACGCCTGAGATTGTTCGCCAGCTCGGCAAGGAGATTCGCGGCGTCCACCTGTTGCGCAATCCCCAGCGGCTGCAGAGTGCCGGGGTCAATCTAGCCGTACAAGTCTATGGTGCTGCGGCGCAGGTCCTGGTGCGGTGTGACGCCCATTGCGAATATCCAGCGGATTATGTTTCGAGCCTCCTCAAGACTCTGGACGATCGCAAGGCGGACTCCGTCGTGGTCCCCATGGACTCTCGTGGCGAGGGTTGCTTGCAGAAAGCCGTCGCCTGGGTCTCTGACACCAAGGTCGGTTCGGGCGGATCGGCACATCGCGGCGGAAAGCAAAGCGGCTTTGTCGATCACGGGCACCATGCCGCGATGACCATCGATGCCTTTCGCAGGGCCGGTGGTTACGACGAAACCTTCACTCACAATGAAGATGCAGAGTTTGACTGCAGGCTGCGTGCACTCGGCGGCCGGATTTTTCTGGATTCGGACATCCGCCTTTCATATCGACCGCGGTCGAGTTTTTCGAGCCTGGCGAAGCAGTACTTCAACTACGGGCGTGGTCGATCGAGAACGGTGAGACGGCATCCAGGATCGTTGCGACTGCGTCAATTCCTGGTGCCCACCCATGTTGCATTGACGCTCGGCGCCATCATGCTGTCGCCGGCTGCGCCGCTGCTGTTGACCTGGCCGGCGGCCTATCTGGCGATACTGGCCCTCACCGCAATGATGATTGCAGTAAAACATCACTCAATTTGCGGGCTGCTTGCACTGCCGGCCGCCGTCGTGATGCACTTCGCGTGGGCACTTGGCTTTTTCTGGGGCATCCTGTCGATCCGCCAGACCACCTGGCAGATGACCCCTTCAGTTTCCTGAACGCTTCAGAACCTGGGCACTGGCAGGCGCGCCCACACGCCGGCCGGCCTTCGCATAGGCGGCCTCGGTCAGGCGGGCAATCGAGGTCCACGTCGGCACGGAGTCGCGCAGATCCAGCATTCCTTGACTCTTGGCGTTCCGATAGTCGGGGTCGCTGATCAAGCGCTCGAGCGACCGGGACAATGCGGCGGGATCACCTGGAGGAACGAGCGTCCCCTCCGCCCGATCGCTCAGCCATTCCGAAAACGTTCCAAGGTTCGAAGCGACGATCGGACGTCCCGCCGCGATCGCCAGCATCAGCACACCGGATGCGTCGATATCCCGGTACGGAAAAGCCAGGATGTCAGCGCGCGCGACCAGCGAGGTCACTTCGTCTTCCGGAATGAACCGCAGGTCGAATTCGACATGGTCCTCGAGCTGCAGATCCTTCACCATCGCAAACAGCGGCTCCATCGGCATTTCCGGCCAGCCCACGATCTTCACCACGCAACGTGCCCTGACCTCTCGGGGAAGCAATGCAAGCGCGCGAAGCATGACGTCGACGCCCTTGTAGGGCTTTATCTTGCCGAACAAGAGTATTTGAACGCGCCCGTCCGGGGCCGCGGACTCGTCGACAGGTCGGGCGATGTGATCCGTCAGCAATCCGTGCGCGATAACGGAAATCTTCTCTTCCGGAATACCAACGCGCAGCAGGCGATCACGTGCAACGGTCGTATGAACGATAAGATGGTCGAAGCAATGCAGAATCTTGAACGCGCCGATTCGCTGTATCCGCGAGCTCGGATTGTTATTGAACGGATTCGAGTCATGAACGGTCAGAACCGTTGGCGCGACCCTCCTGAACTTGGGAATGAACTGGCTGTCGACGATCGCCAGCGGTGCCCATTGAAAATGGATCACATCTGGCGGCGTCTTCCTGAAGCGCCTGATCAGCCGTGTCATTGATTCCGCGTGACTGAGTCCCTTCAGCCCCAGCTGCACGTTGCGCGGAAGTTTCTTGAAAAAGCGCGACTGCAAACCCGGATAAAAATGCCGGTCAAGAAACAGGTCCTCATCAACGGAAGGCTTCTGCCCAAGCTGGCGCCCGACAATGCTGGCTGCATGCCCAATATCGTTCAATCCTTTGGCTAATTTGAGATCATATGGCCACGTAAACAGTGACGGATCGATCAGAGCGATTTTCATGCGATTGCCTCACCAAGCATGCTTTGCGGACCGTAAAATTACTTCTGGCTCATCAAGGCATAGATTGATAGCCTCTTTTGCCACCTGCAAATTTGTGAGCGACACGCGTTGAAGATTAGCATCGTCATAACAGTCTACAATTACGAACGGTATGTCGGATTGGCAATCGACAGCGCGTTGAATCAGACCCGTCCGGCGGACGAGATCGTCGTCGTCGACGACGGATCGATCGACGGTTCCCGCCGGATCATTGCCGGCTATGGTGACAGGATTCGAGCCATATTTCAGGCAAATCAGGGCAACATCGCAGCATTCGAAGTTGGGTATCGCGCAGCGACAGGCGACGTACTGCTGTTCCTCGATGCGGATGACATCCTGATGCCGACGGCGGTCGAAAACGTTGCTGCGCACTGCCGCGAAGGTGTTTCGAAAGTTCAGTTCAATCTGGATATCATCGATGACGCCGGCAGGCGACTTGGGCGTTCGTTCTGTGCGTTTCCCAAATCCTACGCGCCGGACGATGTGCACGCAGAATTTAGCCGGTCGGGAACGTACATCTGGCCAGTCATGTCGGGAAATGCGTACTCCCGAGAGTTTCTTCGACAGGTCATCCCGCTCAATCCGCCCGTGGGATACGACGGCGCCCTCAACACGATCGCGCCTCTTTACGGAGACGTGGTCACGGTGCAGGAAACCCTCGGGCAATATCGGCTCCATGGCAAAAACATCAGCCGAAATGACGCGAAGGGCCGGGCGCAGCGGTTTCCGGATTTTCCCAGGCAGATCGGGTTCCGCATCGCAGAGTTCGACATCCTGAAGGCACATTGCGACAGGAAGTCCATGCACGTGCAAGCGGCACGGCCGATCGATAACGAGATCGTCTTTGTCAACTATCGCCTCGCGTCCCGTAAACTGGGACTGCGCTATGTTGGGCAGGACGCGGACACGTCGAGTTCACTTCTGCGCCGTGGGATATGGCTTGCGCTGACCACGACCACACATTGGCGCGCCGCCGCCTCTCATATCGTCTGGTTCACAGGGTTGTTCTTGAGCCCTTCCTGGCTTGCGTACCAGCTGATCATGCTCCGCTTCAACAGGGCAGAACTCCTGAGGCCGCTCGTCAAGTTCGGAAGTGTCATCCGGCGCAAGCCCGCCTGAGCGGGCCACGGGGCAAACGTAACCCGCCTCGTCAAATCTCGTGCCGCGCCCTCAAGGCGTCAATCACATGCTTTCGATCGTACGAATTGTCTCCGGCATTGGCGCGGAAAGACTGCTTGCGCCGGCGAGGCGGACGCGAATCCGCCTGTCGGACTGTCGAAGGCGGATATTTTCCGACAGGCGCAGAACATATTCCTTTGATTTCCACGCAAACCGAGCCGCCCTGTCAAACGCAGTAGGCTCGCGGACCGACTCCGCCGCCTTTGCGATCGAAGATGTCAGCGTCAGCTCAAGGCACGGAAAAGGAAACAAGGCATAATTGTGGAGGCCATTTGCCCAGAAGCGGTCCATCTCCCAGTCGATCGGCCGATGAATCGTTGTCACGCTGTCGATGAACCGACGCGCGGCATGGCCGGAGATCAGATATGCTTGCGTTCCCATTGGCGCACGCTCAAACCGCACCAATTCCCGCTGATCCAGCCAGGCCACGTGCTTGCATGACGCCATGTGTCGCCCATACAGCCGGAGATAGCCGATCTCAGCAGCCTTGCAGATGTCCGGAAGCGATCGGAAGCTGAACCCGGCATCGAGAATGACGTCGTCTTCGATCACAAGTGTCCATGAATTGTCGGCATCTGAAGCTGCCACTTGCGCCATGACACTCATATGACTGGCTGCGCAGCCGATCTCGGCACGTGAAAGGCCCCTGCCCCAAAAGCGGATGGCCAGCGCCTCATCATATTGCGGGAGCCCCTTGGCCGGCACACGCAAAGCATCAAAAAAAGTCCATGGAATCTCAAGCGACTCCAGATTTGCACTCGCGCGCTCGCGGCGCGCGGAGCCCGCCAAACTAATCGCCACAATTTTGAGATTGCTGCCCATGGATTGATCAGTCCGACATCCTTGATTGGGAACCGTATTGCATGTGATCTCCAAACGATTACCGCGAACTTGTCTCTGCTGACAAGGACGCGGCACGGCTGCCATGCTGGTGACCATTTCATATTCTTGTCTCGTAAGCACAGCGAAATCTGCGGCTATACCGAAAGCCGCCCGCATTCGGACGCCTTGGATCGAACCAACGGCTCCTCACCGACGAGTGACCATGTACCTGGCGAAAGTCGCTCCGGTCTCAAGCAAGAGAGGCGTGGATGCCATCAAAGCGTCGAATGAACAGCACCATTGCAGCATTGTTCGTCGCATCATTGGTTGTCGGTGGCTCAGTAATTTGTCTTGGCCTGAGCAACGATGGTTTGCGACAGCGCCTGCAATTCGTCCCGCTGTTTAAGGAACGCAGCCAGGTCGTCGGCGGCGCCGTCATCGGCCAGAACGGCAGCGGGTTGTATGCGGGCTATACGCTGTCGTGGGGTGATGAATTCAACACTCTGGATATCGTGGGTCCGGCAAACCCTCGCGGCAAGTTCTTCCCGACTGGCGCCTATCATCCAGGCATCCGCGGCAATACCACGTCGCTCGGGACGGCTTTTGATGCGGACCCGCTGACCACAGGCTACAAGGACCGCAACCGCGGCGTCGCGGTCGGCTTCGACAATATGTCGGTCTCCGGCTCGGTGCTGCGCCTCGGAGCGCGCAAGGCAACAGCGCGCGAGCAGGCATTCCTTACGCCGACCGACCGATCCATCAACGAAGGCGTGCGGCCGCACCTCTCCGCGATGATTCATACCGCCGGGGCGTTTGCATACTACCCGACCACCAACGCCGTCATCATCGAGATCCGTGCCCGGTTCAGCCCCAGGCTTACAAATCCGGGCGGCTTTCATCCCGCGTTCTGGACCTATTCGGTCGCACCCGTGCTCAATCCAACCGGCAACGAGTGGGATCTGGAATGCAACTCCCAAGGGATGCACTTCAGCAATATCGTCCATACCTCGGGGGCAATCTCGACCGACAACAGCGCCGGACCATTCGACTATATGGACGGCACGTTCCACGTCTTCAGCTTTGTCTTTCGAAACGGTGGGAACACCCAACTCTACGTCGATGGCGCGCTTCGATCCCAGTTTGCCGGCGTGGATTCGAATACCAAGAATATGCCCTCATTTGTGCTGCTGACGTCACACATATTCAATAACACGTTCGCGGGCGAGGCGTACGACGCTGCAGCGTGGGCCAGCTCGGCGACCGGCGCCTATCTCGATGTCGACTGGATCCGCGGCTGGCGGACGACGGGCGTCAAGCATTGGAAGCCGCTGGTTTCGGTCGCAGATCTCAATATCGATTACGACGGCAACGGCACGATTGTGCTACCGAGCGCCAAGGCGCTCTGGGGTGATGCGAGCGTTACTGAATTCGTCCAGGCCGTACCCTATGACAGCTCCGAACCGGGTATGACGGAGCAGACGACGTTTACGCAATTCCCGGAAGGAATTTCGTACGATCCGGCGTCCCGCACGATCAACGCGGACTTCACCGCCGGCAAGGGCAATGCCGGACGGTCTCATGTCGTCGTTTATGGCTACAAACCTGACGGCTCAACGATGGAGCCGCTGCGATTCTCCATCAATCGCGGCCCGCACGTGACGACGCGCTCTCTTTCAGCAGCCGCAGGCGACAGCTACCGCCACGACATCTATAAGGAGTGCGATGTCGGAGTCATGATGCCGAAGATCTTCTCCGTCAAAGGCCTGCCGCAGGGGCTCGCCTTCGACCGTTCCACCGGACTGATCAGCGGCACTCCAACCGCAACAGGGGTGAGCAACCTGACAATCTCCTGCGCAAACAATGCGGGCCAGACCACAAACACGACCACAACGTTGACCGTCCACGCGCACGATCCGGCGGGCCACCCGAACGGTGGATGATACTCGACCCTCAACCTCGATCCGGCGGGGCCGAACTACCCTGGCAGATGTCCAGAAAGTTTGCGAGGGCGTCGTCCACACTGGTGCTCAATGGCCGGCGCAGCTTTTCGAAGGGCTTGCTCCACGCGTCGACGAACGTGCTGATTTTACCATAGTTGTTGTCAAGGACCGAGTGCGGAACATTCAACAACACGCAAAAGATGTGGGTGTGAAGCCGGTCCGTGATCACGTAGGCCGACGATCCAACCTGCCTCATGCCACGGGCTACACGGTTCGACGCCAGAAGGTGAAACCACCGAATGCGCACGTCGAGTTCCGACGGCGTCCTGCCCTTGAGCACGAGGAGCGCCGTCTCAAGCAGCGCCTTGACAAATAACCACTTTCCCAAGCCTCGCTGTTCGATCAGCCAGTCCTCGACAACTGCAAAGTTTGGGAGCGGCGGAAAACGCTTCTGCTCCACCTTCTCGTGATCGGTTCGGAGCAGCAGCAACAGTTTCCTGGTTATTGCCGCTGGCGAGTTCTGCGCCCCCAGACAGAACGCCATGTCCGGGCAGAGATCGACGGGCGCCGTGAATTCCTTTGTCGCGATATTCAGACTTTGCACGTCGCGGACCAGAATCCGGAACTTTTTATGCGAGTTGATGATTTCCGCGGCGCGCTTGAGACTTGCGGCCGAGGAGAAGTGTATGGTTTGCGGCAACTGGATGATCTGGCGATCCGGAAACTCCGACAGAAGCCTGAGCCGAAACTCCTGATGGCTGGGCCACAGGTCGCCGAAATTTCCCCCACCATGGATAAGGATAGGTCCGGCAGGAACGGCTCTTTCAAACTCTTCCTTTGACCAGGTGTCATAGGTGCAGACGTAGGACGGTGCTCGGCCTAGCTTCTTCTGCAGATAGGTCTCTTCACCCAACCATATGGCGCTGTCGCCCACATTTGAGTGGTTGGGGAAATCCACCAGCGCAAACTTCTCGACACCCTCCAGATGAGGCCCGATGACCTTTTCGATCTCATCCTGCATTTCCGCAATGAGTGTACGAGAATCCTTCATGGGAATTTCGGCCATCGTCCTGAGTTCGGTCCCGTCGGTCGCATCACAGCATCGAACGGTTTCCGATGCATCGGCAAAACTTCTCATTCGACTAATCCACTTCTGCCATTGCCGCGCCAAGGACGCGCTACGGTTGCGCGAACGACGCATCTGCGTGCCGGCAGCGAGAACGCCGGACGTTTGCTGCGAGCTTCCCGCGCCAGTCATTCGATCTTTTGCGCTCAGCCGGCTTCTGCCTCTTTCACGCTCTCGTGCCTCTCTGGGTGTCCCCCTCGCCGATGCGGAAAGCTGATCGGGTTCCAGACACGGAATAGATCGGCTTAGCAGCCAAAAGGCAAGTCTCGGCAGCGCTGCCGATTAGCGACAACACCGCACATATTCATGACAAAAATCGAATCTATTGAAGTCCTAAGGCAGGCAAATGAGTTGATCGCAACGTACATAGGCAGCGAGCCTAGGGGAATGCCGCTTCTGGCAGCAAGCCTGCACCCGGGTGCGTTAGCGAGCTCGGAGTAAACCGCATGATCGGTTTGTTGAAAGACTACGTAAAGGCTCGCCTGCTCGATAACGACTTTATGATATCCGGCACCTCAAAGGAGGAGGAACTCAGGGAGTTCTTCCGGGACCTTTTTCCTGTCGTGACGGACAAGAAATTGATTCGATTGGGCGGATCGGCTGATGGCGGCTATCTGGTTCCGGACGATCTGGATGGATGCGTCGGCTGCTTTTCGCCCGGCGTCTACAACGTCTCTGACTTCGAGCTCGGCCTTGCCGAACGCGGCATCCCGTGTTTCCTCGCTGACTTCTCGGTGGATGCACCCGCGATCCACAATGACCTGCTCGATTTCGAAAAGAAATTCCTCGGAAACGAAAACAACGCCAGGTTCATGACTCTAGAGAACTGGATGTCGAGGAAGGGCCCTCAGACCGGCGATCTCATCCTCCAGATGGACATTGAAGGCGGCGAATACGAGGTTCTCATCGAGACGAGCTGCGACAACCTGAAGCGCTTCAGGATCATAATCATCGAGTTCCATTCCTTGGACAGAATTCTCAATCCGATCGGTCTCACGCTGATCGGCGCTGTTTTCAAGAAGATCACCAAGCACTTCGACGTCGTACACATTCATCCAAACAATTACTTCAAACCCATCGAGTACAGGGGCTTCAAGGTCCCGCCGATCATGGAATTCTCGTTCTTGCGCAAGGATCGCGTTTCTCAACGGACCCCTGCGAGAACGTTTCCTCACGAGCTCGACAGGAGAAACGTCGCCGACAGGGATGATGTCGTGCTGCCGAAATGCTGGGTCGCTCCAGAGTGATCGCCCCGTGGCCGCACCGATGAATCGCGCCAGCCGCTGAAAACGGGCGCGCCGATGCGCGATGGTTGGCTCGCAATGACGAGGCGGGGTCCCTACTCCCCCGCCTGACGGTTCTCGCTAAGATATGCCTGATAGGCCAATTTGAGCCCATCCTCGAGCGAGGTCTTGGCCCGCCAACCCAGTTTCGCCAACCGGTTGACCTCGAGCAATTTGCGCGGGGTGCCGTCGGGGCGCGAGGTGTCAAAGCTGATCTCGCCGGAATAGCCGACGGTCGCCGCGACTAGACGGGCAAATTCGGCGATCGCAATATCCACGCCGGTGCCGATGTTGACGAGCTCGCCGCTCGAATAGGTTTTCATCAGATGGATGCAGGCGTCCGCAAGATCGTCGACAAAGAGGAATTCGCGCCGCGGCGTGCCGGTGCCCCACACCACGACATTCTTCGCCCCTGATGACTTGGCTTCATGGAAGCGCCGGATCAACGCCGCGACGACGTGACTGTATTCGGGATGATAATTGTCGCCGGAACCGTAAAGGTTGGTCGGCATTACACTGATGAAGTTTGAACCATACTGGCTGCGATAGGCCTCGACCATCTTGATGCCGGCGATCTTGGCGATCGCGTAGGGTTCGTTGGTCGGCTCCAGCGGGCCAGTCAGCATCGACTCTTCGCGCAGCGGCTGGACTGCCAGTTTGGGGTAGATGCAGGAGGAGCCAAAGAACATCAGCTTCTCGCATCGATTGACATGCGCAGCGTGAATAACGTTGGTCGCAATCGCGAGGTTTTCGTAGAGGAACTCGGCGCGCAGCGTATTGTTGGCGACGATGCCGCCGACCTTGGCGGCAGCAAGGAACACTGCCTGCGGACGCCTTTCAGCAAACCATCTATCGACGGCGGCCTGATCACGCAGGTCGACTTGGCTCCGCGACACCGTCAGCAGCTCGACATTCTCCTGCGCCAGCCGCCTCACCAACGCGGAGCCAACCATGCCGCGATGGCCGGCGACGAAGACGGTCTTGCCGGCCAGCTCAAATGGATTGCTTGCCATTGGTGACCTCTCGCCTGGCCTCGAGCAGATCGGAAGCCACCATTTCCTTGACGAGTTGCGCGAACGGGGTTCTGGATTTCCAGCCGAGCTTCTCGCGCGCCTTACTGGGGTCGCCGATCAGAAGATCGACCTCGGTGGGACGGAAATAGGTCGGATCGATTCGCACGACGATCCTGCCTGACTTCTTGTCGATTCCGGTTTCCTCGACGCCCTTGCCCCGCCATTCGACTTTGCGGCCGACTTCGGCAAAGGCGAGCTCCACGAACTCGCGCACCGAGCGGGTCTCCCCGGTTGCCAGTACGAAATCGTCGGGCCGGTCGGCCTGCAGGACCATGTGCATGCCTTCGACATAATCCCTGGCATGGCCCCAGTCGCGCTTGGCCTCGAGATTCCCGAGATACAACGTCCCTTCGAGGCCGGTCTCGATGCGGGCAACGGCACGTGTGATCTTGCGGGTGACGAAGGTTTCGCCGCGGATCGGGCTCTCGTGGTTGAAGAGAATACCGTTCGAGGCGAAGATGCCGTAGGCCTCGCGGTAGTTCACCGTAATCCAATAGGCATAGAGCTTCGCCACCGCGTAAGGGGAGCGCGGATAGAAGGGAGTCGTTTCCTTCTGCGGGACTTCCTGCACGAGGCCATAGAGCTCGGAGGTGGACGCCTGATAGAACCGCGTCTCCTTTTCCATGCCAAGAATGCGGATCGCCTCCAAAAGCCGCAGCGTTCCGATCGCGTCGGCGTTCGCGGTGTACTCCGGGCTCTCGAAACTGACCGCCACATGGCTCTGTGCAGCCAGATTGTAGATCTCGGTTGGCCGGATCTGCTGCATCAGGCGGATCAGGTTTGTCGAATCCGTCATGTCGCCGTAATGCATCAGGAACGGCACATCGCCGGCATGCGGATCCTGATAAAGATGATCGACACGGGCCGTGTTGAAGGACGACGACCGCCGCTTGATGCCGTGGACGATGTAGCCCCGGCCGATCAGATACTCGGCGAGATAGGCACCGTCCTGACCGGTGACGCCCGTAATCAGCGCGACGCGGCGCTTCGACCTTTCATTCATATTGCTCACCCGACTGCTTAATTGTCATCGACGATTTTCCCATTTTCCCGAACCTGTTGGCGATTGCGCCGAGGATACGCAGGATCTCACGCTCGGGCCCGGCCGGCGAGCCTGCCGCTCGCCAGAATCCAAAGAGTGACCCGACATAGGCAAGCGCACTCACAAGAACAACAGCGACCAATCGAGCATAGACGTGAGACTCATGGCCAACCGATGTGGTGAAGGCCCAATTGGTCAGAAGACCGACAATGATCATCGTGCAGGTGGACAAAGCGGTCCTCAGATTCACGAGAAATTGCCGGGAGACAGAGGTGTCGATCAACTCGCGGACCAGGACCATGTTGTAGACGACACCGCCGAGCGTAACCGCCACGCGAGCGACCAGCAGGCCAAGTAACCCTCCTACCCACAGGCCCGCAACAATGACAGGCAGCCTCACGATCAGGATCGCAACGTCGCGATGAAATAACCTGCGCGTCTGCCCAAGCGCCAGACCAAGGGGTTGGACGGTCGCGCTGAGCGTATGCAACGCGATTGCACCACCGAGGAGCTGGATCACGATTGTCGCGCCTGCCCAGGCCTCACCCAGCGCGAGCGGAACGAATTGATCGGCGATCAACGCGAAACCGAACCCGGCCGGAAAGGCGATCGCACACAGCATTGCTTGGGCCGACAGATAAGCTCGTTGAAGGGCGGCTTTGTCGTCCCTCAGCCTCACGAACGCCGGAAACAGCGTCCCGGCAAGCGGATTTGTTGCTTCGCGTGTCGGCGTCGCGGCCAGGTCGCTGCCCAGCACATATCCACCCAGGGCGGATTTCCCGAGGAAATATCCGATGATGATCTGGTCGAAACGCCAGTTCAGCGTGCTGACGGCCTGTCCGAGCGATAGCCACACAGAGAACGAGAATAGAGTGCGGCTGCCCTTTATCCGGAATTTCGGCCGGAACGGCTGGATCAGATAAGAGGCGACGACATCGATGAAGTTGGCGACGACGGCTCCGGCGATCAGCGCCCAGTAGCTCCTGAAGCAGATAGCGATCCCGGAGGAGACGAGGATGGTAGCGAGCGCCCGGCTGCTGCTCGTCACAAATTCCTGCCAGAAGACGAGTTGACGCTGCATCATCGCAAGCATCGGGTTTCGAAGGCCGGATATCACAATCGAACAGCTCAGGACCAACAGAATCGGAATCAAACGTTCATCGCCGTAGGACACTGACACCGGATAGGCGAGCAACGACAGCAAGAGTGCGAGCAAGCAGGCGCGAGCCAGGCTCAACGTCCACGCGGCGTGGAATTGATCTTCACTTGGATCCTTGTGGTGAATGAGTGCCGATGCCAGGGACAGTTCCGTCATCGACGTCAGAACAGCAATGATGGCCGTCGCGACGGCAACCAGGCCGAAATCTTCCGGCGTGAGCATTCTCGCCAATATGAGGGTGTTCAGGAAGCCGAGAATGGCAACCACCAGCCGGCTGACGCCGATCCAGGCAGCTCCGATGGCGATTGAATTTTTCGACAAAGGAGGCGCCGTACGCGCACCAATACCGACCATTTTCAATGCTCGTTCATTGACAGATGGCCTCCAGTGCGCGCTCCAAAATGTCAGGCGCAACCTTGAAATCGAATGGACTTGGCCCAAACGCTCCCTGCGGGCGCGTCCCGTGACTGTCCCCCACGATGTAAGAATAGTCCGCGCCCGCGGAGGTTGCGATCGTGTAGTAGTAGGGGTGCACGTGGTCTGAAGGAATCAGTTCCAGCACTTTGGTTCCAGGCGAGCAGAATACGAGATTGGTCAGGCCCGCACCATGTGGGCCAACGACAATCGAGCATTCGGAGAAAAACGCCGCTTCATCCTCGACATCATCAAAATTGTAAATCTGGAAGCCGAACTTCTTCAATGTAGGCATCAGCTCTTGTTCATTGGCGACCTTCCTTTGCCCTTTGCGTGGAACGTATACGCGTCTGTCGTGACGAAGCGGCGACTTGGCGACCTGCAAGCGGAAGAACTCCGTAAGCCATGGCGCGTAATTCCGTCGCAAGCCTGGAAACGAAGTGCCGATCACGAGATCGGCCTGGATATCCTCCTGGCCTGCCCACACGCACTTGTGCATTGGAATTCCAAGCCGGCGAACGAGTTTGGTTGCCGTGTCGGACGCAGGCTTGGGCAAATAGACATAATCGACGTCGTCGAGCGACAGGCCACTTTTCTGAAATAGCGCCAATCGTCCCAGGCAATCGAGCAGGAAGTGCCCATAGTTTCCTCCGGCGAAATCACTCGCCAGCGAGAGACAGGTGCCACCTAGCGGCAGCGGCGTCCCGTAGGCAATTGATCGTGGATGGCGCGAGAACGACGATCCGTACCAGGTGCTCTCGTACAGCAGCGATCCATCCTCCGTCACGAGCCAGCCGTCGGGACCGAGGATGCGAGCCTTGTCCAGGCGGAGAATGCCCAGCTCGGGCATTCTGTTTTCAACAGTTTCACCAAAACCTGCGTCGCGGCTGCCGAATCGAACCGGCGCCTTCCGCGCCAGGACCTCTTCCTCGACGGCAGTCAGCCAAGTATGCGGATGTTCACTTCGCCACGCGCGATGATCACAAAGCCGGCTCGGGCTGCCGCGCAACGCACCACGGAGGATTTGCCTGACGGCGCGAACCTTTGAGTTCATGGACGACTACCCATGCAAGAGACACCGACCGTGACTGGCAAGCCGCATGACAGCTCACCTGCCACAGCCAAAGCAAAATTCAGACCGACCTTCGGACAGCGCGCCGATCGCAATCAGCGGTACTCGGCTTGACCCAGATCACACCGAGTTGTGCTCACGCTGGATGCAGGCCTGCGATCAGCGGCGCACATGTAGCGACAATAGACGGCAAGATCTGGCTTTTTTTGGTTGGACAATCGCGGTGTCGCAAGCAACTGGGACTTCTTTGGGGCCGATCTCGCCCGCGACTTCAGCCGTCAGTTTGCTGCCCAGCAGATAGTTCCCTTCCCGCGGCACAGCCGGCAGCCCAAATTCGATCACGCTGACGCCATCTTCCCCTTGCTTGCGAGAGACCTGTTGCAGCGGCTTCTTTGCCGATGCGACCATAGCGCCGGTTGTTGCGTCGAAGACGTACGCATGAAGCGTTCGATTTGTCGGGTAGTCGTCCGGAATCTTGATCGGAATTTCGACCTTAAGCGGATCGGTTGTGCTCAGCGGCAATACTCCCGCATTCGGCTTTTTGTCCGCTACCACATTCGTAACGTTGAGGAATGTTGGCTTCGGCATGTCGTTGAGCGCTGCCCTATATCCAAACTCATTCGGGTCCGGCGTCATGTCGCTCGGACCGCATTGTCGGCTTCCCCGCTCGGAGGACGTGAACTGGCAGACGCGAACGTAGTCGATCTTGAACGTCTGCGGGAAAGCCGCGTCATCGATCCCATGCCGGCCGGCCCAGGCTGCTCCGCCGATGGCGTAATTGAGATCGATGTGCGCCGGCGGCCCCAGTTGGCCGTCCTTCCTGAGCCACTGGTACATGCGCGTGTAGACGAGACGGCCGTCCCAGAAGAACGAAATGCGGTCGGGAGCCCAAACGAAGCCGGCAATATGCCAGTCCTTATTCAGATCCTCCTTGCTGACCAAGTCCTGAAACCGGAGCACGAACGAGCTGTCCACATAAGTATAGGACTGCGGCGTCCACTTATCTTTACTCATGGCATTCGAGTGCAGCATGTTCGGCTTGTCTTCCACGCCATTGATGACGTACTCGAAAATGTCGATCTCCGGCGGATGCCAGAACTTTCCATCGATGTCGTAATCGGCTTCGAGCCAGAATGCCGGCCACGATCCCCGCGCATTCGGAAGAAAGACCCGCGCTTCATAGTAGCCGTAGTAGAATGTCTGATGGCTCCGGATCATCGCGGAATCGAACGTGTCGGTCCCCTCATTCTTCTTTGCAGTCAGGTTCAGCGCACCCTCGGACAACACGTGGTTGTCGCGGTAGCGCTGCTTTTCGTCGTTGAACCGATCCATCGTCTCATTGTTGTAGATGTACCGGGTGGCCCATTTGGTTCGATCAAGCTTGTCGCCGTTGAACTCATCCGAAAAAACCAGCTCCCAGCCAGCACACCAGGCCGGCGTTGCGGATCCGAGTGCAACGATTATCGAGGTGACACAAAGGACTTGCTTGCACACTGCGATCATCAACGAGATCCTTTCGGTTCGGCTGTTGGCCCCGGCTGGGAAACGCTGTGCCGGCGCAAGACGATGGCAGCGATCACGCTGTCACGCCGCAAGCCGCCACAATCGAGCCCACGGCTCTGCCGGCTTTTCCCGAGTAGAGAGTCAACTTGCGATCGTTTTGGGGCGGTCACTTGTCGAACAATCAAGAACAGTTGACTGTTCCCCGATCGGGCTCCCTCCTTGGGTGCCGTCGAGTGCTTGACTGATCGGCCGGACTGCCGGTTTCGCTTGAGAGGTCCTGTCGAGCCGCTTTCGAATCTGTCCCGTCGCCTTCACTTCAAGGAAGCGATGACTGATCGTCGCAAGGATAAGCGACGGCGGAAGCGAGACCAGGAGGAAAAACAGTTGCGATCCGCTCCCCAATGCGTCGACGATGCCCGTTCGATACATGATTAGCTTGACCCCGGCCATGACGATCGGCGGCCAGAGATAAAAACTGAAGCTGATCGTCCCCAGCCATTGCATCACCTGCCAACGCAGCATTCTTCCGAACAGCCCGTTTCCTCGGGACATGCCAAGCAGGAAAATTGTCCCGAAGACGCCACCAAGGACAACAAATGGAAAAGCAGAGATCCAGTCATGGAATGACAAATATGCCGGCGTGACAAAGCCAACGTAGTCTGTTGCGCTGGCAAGCTCGAGGCCTCTCCAGACAGTCAGGAACAGCACGAAGAAGATCGCCGGGTACTTCGCCAGGGATTGCAACAAGGTCGACGATAGGTACTTCTCCGCAATGAGCACGCCACCGATCATCAGGAGCGCGCGGGGATAGTACACGAGCAAGATCAGCGAACTGACGGCCAATGCCAGCGCCAGCGGCCGATTGACGCCGCTGATCAGGAAAACGATGGCACATACTCCATAGAACAGGAATTCGTATCCGAGCGACCACGCGGCTGGATTGATCTGGATGATGTCGATGAATGGAGGCGGCGCCAACAGATTTGCCGCGACCAGCAGCAGACCTGGACCCTTTCCTGAAAGCCAGCCAAAAATCGCGATCGCGATCACGGTCGCCCAGAGCACAGGAAGAATCCTGGCATAACGATCAAGAATAAAGGTCACGACCGAGGATGCCCGATACAGGCTTGGCAGAATCACGATTCCACTGATGCCGAAGAAGAACTCGACACCGAATTTTCCGGTCTGCAGCGCTTCTCCCAACAGCCCCTTGGCAAAAAGATCGAACGTGGGCAGTCCGGAATGAACGACGTGATAGACGAATACCATGAGGCAAAACAAACCTCTGGCACCATGAACGTAAGGGTTAATTCTGGCGCTGGCGTTGTGTTCCATGTGGGAAGTCGCTACAGGCTCTAGTATAGAGGGTGAACAGCCTCACGAGGGAGACCAAGGTCGATCGCGATCGTTCCCCTGTGCCCAGACGCACCCACCAACCGAGGCGCCAAGAAACAGTAATCGACGAGTCCCAACATGGTGAGCCTCGACACATTCCCAGCCAGAACCTCGTCTAACAAGCGCGCTGCAGTAGCGTCAAGCGACGAGACCAACAGCGTCATTTTCGCGCATATCGCCTTCATTCTGTGCATTTGTATGCAGCGCTTCGGACTCCTCATCGGAACCGGACAGATCTTCTTTTCGCTGTTCGGATTCTTCGCGCTCGTCGCGTGGGGATGGCGGGTTGGCCTGGTGAGCATTCGCGGGCCGCAGACTCTCGCATTCGGACTCGTCGTCGTCTGGTTTCTCTTCAGCGCGGTCGCCGCAGCCGAATCTCCCGATCGCGGTGTGGAGACCAGCCCGGCATCACTTGCGATGGTTCTTGTCACGAATTCGCTCTTCCTGTTCGGACCTTCGACGAGATTCTCGAACCAGGCGGTCCTTCCCGTCTTCCTGTTCTATGTTCGCCTGTGCGCCGTTCTGGCGATCGTCCAGATCATTCTTCAATTCGGCGGAATACGCATCTTCTCGTTCAAGGATGCAATCCCGGCGCTCGATCCGGTCCTCGTCGAGTCCGCCTACAATCAAAACGCGGTGGAATTTTATGGGTCGTTGAATCGGCGCGCGAACGGGTTTTTCCCGATGGAGCCCGGAGCGCTGTCCCAATTGCTCGCTGTAGGTGTGGTCGTCGATGTGTTCATTTTGCGGCGACTTGCCTATCTTCCGCTATATGCCATCTCGTACGTGCTCACTCGGTCCGGATCGGGCCTCCTGGTGCTCGTCGTGTCCCTCGGTGTCTATCCCCTGATCGCTCCGCTCAAATCACTGCGGGTTATCGCCATCGGGGCAGCCGTTGCCTTGTTGATCGGCACAACGTACCTCGTTGCGCCGGAACCTTTTGATCCCATCGTTGGCAGGCTTGATGAATTCAGTTCAACCAAGTCGAGCGGCTATGCTCGCTACGTGGCGCAACTACAGACGTGGGACTATCTCTTTCAGACCGACAGAGTGCTCATCGGCTCGGGGCCCGGCGGATTGGAACGCTCGCCCGCCTACTTTGGCGGCAGCGGAAATCCCGTTCTCAAACTCGTCGCGGATTACGGGATTATCGGGCTAGTGATTTTCCTGTTCTATCTCATCCTCTCGATATTCAGGAAAGACAACTCGATGCTCGCATTGACGATGCTTGCCTGCTATCAGCTCGGCGGCGGCAATCTCGCCATGGCTCCATTCCTGATCATGATGGCGATGCTGTGCGTATGGTCGCAGCCGCCAGGCGCCGGCCTGACGTCGATCTGTCGCAAAGCTGCCGTCTGACCGAAGTGTCCCGGCCCTGCCCTGATCATCGAGTGATGCGGAATCGGCCGAGCAACGCGCGTAACCATTTCGGCCGCTGGGCGGGCACGTAGCGCAAACTCACCAGGGCCCGACGGAAGTACTGCGGACTGACCAGGATGCAGAAGATCCAAGCCAGCAGCGATATGCGCTGCGATCTTGAGAAACCTTGCGGCGACGCAGCCGCCCCAAGCGCATCGACAGCGATGCTCAATGAACTATCCGCCGCGATTGGATGAAGGTCCGGCCGCAGCTTGAAGGACGCTATCCGCAAACAAAGAAATATCAAATTGCTCTTGAGCGCATCGGGCGCAACCGGCAGCTTCTCCATGCGCGCGACCTCGGAAAAGAACTTGTACCGCCTCCGCGTGAGGTCGATCTCTCTCGCAAAGCGGGTATCGTCGAGTTGAAGGAAAGCCCCGTGATTGAGGCCGTGCACGCGATAATCCGCCAACGGTTTGGTGATCGTCACGATCTCGCCACAGGCAGGAGCGGCCGCCAAAAGATAGCTGTCCGGAGCCCGATCAACGAAGTTGGACTCAAAGCCGAAGACACGCTCGACAAACCATTTCGGGTAGGCATTTCCTGACCCGGGCGGCGTCGGATAAGCGCCGGTGGTTGCCATCCACTTGCGGACATCCTCCGAGGAAGGGCAGGAGAAGTACTGCGGCAGGACATTTCCGGTCGGCTGCCCGTCGGCATCGATCACGCGCATCTGAAACTGATATTTGCTCGCGGCTTTGGACCAGACAGATACTATCTCCGTCATGACATCAGGATGCAAGGCATCGTCCGAGTCGAGAAATATGATGATATCGCCGGACGATCTGCGAAAGCCGTTCACACAGGAGGTCATCTGCCCGGCGTTCGCTTGGCTGATGATTGTGACTTCGCCTGCAAATTCGTTGATGACGTCGAGTGAATGGTCCGTCGACCCGTCATCGACGACGATCACCTCGACCTGCGGCCATCGTATGTTCAGCGCGCTGCGGATCGCGAATCCCACGTAAGCTGCGTAATTGTGGTTCGGAATGACGACCGAGAGGCGCGGCAGAATTGCCAGTTCGACGTCCGGCAACACAGCGTGTCTTGGTATCTCCTTCAACATTCGCCGCCTAGAATACTCTCGTTGTAAGTAGGTCGCACGACGGTCGACAGAACATCACAGTCGACGGACGTCATCCAATCCCCGAACGTGCAGCCTCTAGCACGTCTTTTCAAGCGCAAGGAAGAGGCAATTCTCCCCCTGCAAGCTCGGGAACCATTTCACCTGTCATTCTGTTGCCGCAACTGCAACTCTATCCTGCCGCCAACAATCGCGGCTTCATTCGAGAGCTGGCCCCAACCATCATGGATGTGCAGAGCAGTGAAGATGCATGATAACCGATCTAGGCCCGCAGACGGTTATGTGGCGATATGTGCAGCGATCGCTTCATCGCTCCTCGCAACGACGGCCGATGCTCAAACTTCCGGCTTCGGTCGTACATCTCCTCCGATGTATGGCGGCTCCGGCATTTCGACTCGGCCTTCGAGTTCGATTCGACCGATGGAAGGTACTTTCGCGCCAAACCACACGACAGTGGACGGAAAGCTTTGTATATCAGTCAACCCGTTGACGCATCCACAAGCCAACAACCCCAAGATCATCGAGCAGATTGTGCTGGTTCAAAACATTTGCGGTCAATCGATCAGGGTTCGGGTTTGCTACGCGGGAAGTTCCGATTGCGTGGTCGTTCCGCTCGCAGGCTACCAGAAGCTGCAACGCGTACTGGGGATTGCGGCCGGATCGACGAGCTTTCAATTTGAGTATCGCGAGCTCTATTGATGTCATTCAGACGAACATCCTCTGGTTGAACGCTCACAAGACATGTGCGCGTTGCCGCTTGAACCAAGCCACCGCATTCGGGATCGCCAAGATGGAACTGATGACTCCGCATTCGCACGCGCTGCCTAAACGATCTTGTTATCGCCGTATCAAAAACGCACGACTAACCAATTGCTGCCCCGATTTGGCCGCTTCATTGATATCCAGCAGCGAAAACGCTGGCGGGCGCGAGCGGGCGTGCAGCGCCTCAAGCGATCCCTTGTCTGGCGGGCACAACTCTTGCAACGACGGCTCGTGCAGTTCTTCCAATGCGCACACTCGATCACCAGCAAGCCTTGACCAAAGTTCGTCGCAGTTGATTCACCACGTTCACTCACGTTGACCCTCGCGCACATGTCCCATCCCACCCAGGCTATTGTATTCGGAGGCGCAGGCTTCATCGGTACACATCTGATGACGCGGATGCTCGCTTCCGGCCGCTACGACCGGATCGTCTCGGTGGATATCGGGAAGCCCAGGGCTCATGTCGAAGGCGTCGAATATGTCCATCACGATGTCCGTGAGCCAATCGAGCCGAAGCTCGGCGCCGGGGTGCCTTCCGACATCTTCAACCTGGCCGCGGTCCATGTCACCCCGGGTCATCCGGACGGAGACTATTATTACACAAACGTGCTAGGTGCGGTGCACGTCTGTCGATTTGCGAAAGAAACTGGCAGCCGGAATATCGTCTTTACCAGTTCGATATCGGTCTACGGTCCGACGGAGACCCCACTTACCGAAGATGCGACGCCGGTCCCGGTCAGTGCCTATGGACGTTCCAAACTCTCGGCCGAAGCAATCCATCGTCTGTGGCAGTCCGAGGACCCGGACAGGCGGTTGACCATCGTGCGCCCCGCCGTCATCTATGGGCGCTACGAGCGAGGCAATTTCACGCGATTGTCGAGGCTTCTCGAGAGGCGGGCCTTCGTCTATCCCGGCCGAACCGACACCATCAAGTCATGCGGCTACGTGAAGGACCTGGTCTCGTCGATGCTCTTCATGGCCTCTCGCAACGACAGCCTGTCGATCTACAATTTCTGCTATGAGCACCGTTACACCATCAGCGAGATTTGCTCCGCCTTTTCGCAAGCTGCCAAATACCCCACGCCGACAACGACGATCCCGGTGTGGCTCATGAATCTCGCCGTGCTTCCATTCGAGGTGCTGCAGGCTGTCGGGATCAAGACTGGCATCAATCGCGATCGGATCAAGAAGTTGTGGTTTTCTACGAACATTCTGCCGAAGCACCTGATCGCAAGCGGGTTCAAGTTCGACTACGATCTCGCAAGCTCGCTGGTGGATTGGAATCGGGAATCCTCCATCAAGGATTTTGATTGAGGTCTCGTGCTTGATCTTTCGAGTGCCCAATCGAGCGGAGATTCATCGGTTTGAACTCCAAAGCCGACCCTCGCCGCCATAGCGGATGCGCTGAGACCAGACTGGTTGCGTTCCGGCGTATCGGGCTTGGTCGTAACCGCGAGAGCGTGATCGCCTTGCCTGTGGCAGTTGCTCGATCCCCATGCTCGTCCGTCACACTCAGGCCGATATTGCATCGCAGAATTCGCAGCCGGTCGGGCGCTGTTCCACCGGGTCGGCACGCGGGAATCCTGGCAACCTGCCCAATTTGTGGGCGAACAATGATCTTCTCAGGCGGCGTAAATTGCGTCGGTCTAGAAAGTCGCTTTTTTTGGCAAAGTTGACGGAGATGGCATTATGACGTTTTGCGGCGAGCGGCACCGACAATGGCCCAGCAGGGTTGCTGAAACTTTCTCTGACAAGAACGTGCCGAACGATCCGACTAGGTGTTTCGCCGAGGCTTCGATGGCAATGGTCAACTCTCGAGCGTCGCGATCTCGATCACGCAGCCGGCATGTCGAATTCTGCCAACGTCCAACTTCTACACGGCAATTTGCAATTCACGAATTCATCGCGGCGGCAAGGCCAGCCTGATGCCGCATTCACAGAGATTTAGGTAGGCGGGCCGGATGCTTCAAAAGATCACATCTCGCGAGATTGAAACCGCTGCGCCAGAGACTCCATCGCTGGAGCAGACCGTCTCCTCTGCGCTTGCGCTGGTAAGCCGCCAGTATCCAGTGATGATTTTCACGCTGCTCCTGTGCATCTGTCTTGCCGGCGTTTACGTGTTCACGGCCCCGAAGCGATATACCGGAACGGCCATCCTGATGATCGACAGCCGCAAGATGCAAGGCCTGCAGACGCAAGCGCCCGCGAGCGGCGCAGACAACCCGATCGACTCGGCGATGGTCGACAGTCAGGTCGAACTTCTCAAGTCCGAAGCGATCGCCTCCAAAGTCATCAAGGACCTGAAACTTGCGGACTCATCAGACTTCATGAGCGACGGTGGCGGATTGCTCAGCAGCATAAGTACCGCGATTACCGGAATATTCTCCGAGCCCACCCCGCCCACGGAAGAGCAGATACTGCGCGCAGCACTCGCCCGCTTTGCGAGCGGCCTCAGCATCAAGCGCGTCGGCGTGAGCTATGTTATCGAGATATCCTTTCAGGCACTATCGCAGGAGCTGGCAGCGCGGATCGCCAATGCGGTCGCCGACGGCTATATCGTGGACTCGTTGGAATCGAAATATCAGGCCTCGAGACGGGCGGCGGTATGGCTGCAGGACCGATTGAAGGAACTGCGATCGCAGGCGTCTTCCGCTGAACGTACCGTTGCGGATTTCAAGGCCAAGAACAACATCGTCGACGCCGGCGGGCGACTGCTCACCGAGCAGCAACTCGCTGAAATCAACACTTCGCTGACGGCCGCGCGTAGCCAGCGTGCGGAGGCACAAGCCAAGCTCGAACGTATCACCGCGATCTTGAATGCGGACAGCGACGATTCCAAGGTCATTCTGAATGACCTGGCGACGGTGAGCGAGACGATGGCGAACCCGGTCATCACCAAATTGCGCCAGACCTATCTCGAGTACGCGGCCAAGCAGGCCGATTGGTCGAACCGGTATGGATCGACACATCTGGCGGTTGTCAATTTACGCAACCAGATGCGTGAAATCCGACGCTCGATCATTGACGAACTGCGACGCACGGCCGAGGTCTACAAGAGTGACCTTGAAATTGCCAAGGCGCGCGAAGAGTCCAGCCAGAAGAGCTTGAACGATACGATCGCGGTCTCGAATAATACCAGCCAGGCCCAGATCATCCTGAGAGATCTGGAAAGCAATGCTCAGAGCGCCCGCGCATTGTCTGACAACTTCCTACAACTGTACATGGTCTCGGTTCAGCAGCAGTCGTTCCCCATTACTGAAGCGAGGGTGATCAGCCAGGCCGCGTCGACTCTTCCCAACAAGACGTCCCCAAGAACGACACTCATCCTGCTTGCGGCGATCGTGGGCGGGTCCATTCTCGCAGCTCTCGTCGCAATCCTGCTTGATATGATGGATCGCGTGTTCCGTACCGTTTCGCAGGTCGAGCAGCTCGTGGATACCCGCTGTCTCGCTTCAATTCCAGTAATAGAACAGGGTGCCATTGAGGCGAGTTCCGCTCAATCGGGCAAAGCAACCTGGCGATTCGGCAAACGCGACAAGCTCAAACCGCAACGGGCCTCACCGAGTCACGGGGGATCCGGCACGACGTTGCCACTCCACGGGTCCGCGCCCGGGTTCAGCCACCAGCAGTCGCATCACGGCCGTCTGCTTTCAATTGAGGATAGCGTCGGGCGGCACGTGATCAATGCCCCGTTTTCACGCTTCGCAGAGGGATTTCGGTCGATCAAGCTAGCCAGCGATTTTGCGAATTTCGGTGCAGGGTCCAACAAGGTCCTGGGGATTACCTCCGCTCTTCCGAATGAGGGAAAGTCAACCGTCAGCGAAGCGCTGGCCCAGACCTTAGCGCAAAGCGGGTGCCGTACGCTGCTGATCGATGGCGACATCCGCAACCCAAGCCTCACTGCAAGGCTTACGCCGGCTGCGCAGGACGGCTTGATCCATGTCGTCATCGGTCAAGCCGACTGGCGGAACGTGGTCTGGATCGACCCGCAGACAAATCTACATTTTCTTCCCTGTGCCATCACATCCCGCTTCTCGAATTCGAGCGACCTGCTGGCCTCGCAACAGATGGAAGAGCTGTTCCAGCAACTACGGCAGCACTTTGATCGCATCGTCCTCGATCTTAGCCCGCTGGCGCCGGTGGTCGACGTTCGGGCGACCAGGGGCCTGGCTGATTCCTATATCCTCGTCATCGAATGGGCGAAGTCGAAAATCGATATCGTCGAGCGCGTGCTGGGCGAAACCCCGGTTGTGCGCGAGCGGATGCTCGGTGCGGTTCTTAACAAGGTGAACGTGTCGGTGATGAGCCGCTACGATACGTACGGCGCAGCCTACTATCGCAATCGATACTACAAGAGGTATGGCTACGTAGATTGACGACAGATGCTTGTCCGGAGCGGTGGGCAGCGCTTGCACGACTTTTGGCAGGGCCCTTGGATGCAAACATGAATGATTTGGCGCTAGCGCATGTTAGGTCAGCGCTTCTGATGGCGCACTCAGTTCTGCTCGGTGCTGGTCTCGTGATGACGGCGGCTCCCGGCCAAGCCGAGCCTGTGCGTCCGGGCATTCTGAACTGCGGGTCTGGCATCAGCGCCGAGCAGCGTCGACGTTGCGACGAAGAGGCGTTCAAACAGATAGAGTCCGGCAGCCAATCGACACAGCTTGAGGGCGGATGGCGACTGGTGAAAAGCAAAAATCCAGACGGCGGAGCCGATGCCATTTCGGTGATGCATGTCGTCGATAGTGCCAAGTCGGATACGCGCCTTGCTGGACTGAGCTTGCAGTGCGGGAAGGGTGGCATCGAAATTGTCCTCATTGTACTCGAGCCACTGTCGCGCTCGGCGCGACCGAACGTAGCCCTCGTAGCAGGAGAGAAGCGCGCGGAGTTCCAGGCATCCGTGGTCCAGGGCGGCGTGTCGCTCCTACTACCCGCCGACGCCTCGAAGCTTGCTGCAAGCGACTGGCAAACCGCAAACGAGCTTGTGGTTGAAATTGGGACCACACCGAGCGCGATCCGCGGCGCGGTGCCGATGGCCGGACTGGCGACGGCTCTGCGTTACTTGTCGCAGTACTGTTATGCTCGACAGTTTTAGCCGGTCACGGAACTGTCATGCCGGGTGAATCTCGCAAATCGATTGCATGTGACCAGTTGGCAAGCCGCGTTGTGATGATGCGTCATAGTGGCAACTATCCGGCCATCCATCACCGAGACGACGGTGATGTTGCATGCTCGGCTATGCAACACGAAATGATGTCCCGCTTGTGCAATGCTGCACTCCATTCCCGCTCCCACATCTCACGGTTCCTCGGTTGCTCATCGCTTCCTGGCTTTTGATTGCATTGCTGGCCGCGACTCCGATCTTGGCCATCACAAGCGGCTCCTTCGCACAGCATGTGATTTCACTTGCCGCTGCGATGATGATGGCCATGGTAATAAGAGGTCCGGAGGCGCAAATCGCATCGGCCGCGCAGTTGCTGAAGCAATTTCTCCTTATAATCTTGCTTCCGGTCGTCTGGATGGCGTTGCAAATCTTTCCGCTATCTGCTTCTTCGCTGGCGAACCCGATCTGGTCCGCGACTTCGATCGCATTGAATCAGCCATTGCTGCCCGGCCGCATCAGCGTTGATCCCGGCGCAACGTTGCAAAGCCTGTTCCTCTATCTGGTTAATGTGTCGCTCCTGGTGTCGACCGTCATCATCACCAGGGATCGTCGTACGGCCGAAACGATCCTGTTCGTCTTGAGCGCAGTGACGACCTTCATATCTGTCGAGTTCCTACTTGGCCGGCTAGATTCATTCGCCGGAATCATTCCCCCGACAGGCACGAGGAATCTCTTTCCGGCAGCAGCCGCTCTTGCGATATTGACAAATGGCGCGCTCGTCGCCCGGGCACTCGAACGCCACCTGCACCAGCAGAACATCCACAATCTGGCCTCGCCCCGACTGTGGGTCGGCGTTTTCTGTGGCCTATTAGGCATTGCAGTCGCATTCGCCGCACTTGCGGCCCTCAAACAACACACATTAGTGGTGGTTACTGGCTGCGGATTGATAGTCCTCGTGTTCATAGCCGCTGTCCGGCGCTTGGGATTTCGGTCTTGGCCTTCGGCGCTATTGCTCTTTGTCCTTGCAGCAATGACCAGCGCGATGGCTGTGCCGCACTCTCTATCCGGAGGCTTGGGCCTCCTTGGATTCGTCAGCCTCCCCCCGGAAGCAGCTTCGCCGGCAAAGCACCTGCTCTCTGATGCACCGACGTGGGGGAATGGTCTCGGAACCTTTAGGCTGACTTCGAGAGCCTATCAGGAGTTCGGCGCTGCGCTGGCGGACCCTCCCTCCACCGCAGTCTTGATGGCTGTCGAGGCGGGAAGATTGGCGAGCGCCATCCTGGCAGTCTTCGCCGCCCAGTTCTTCCTCGTTAGCTTTCGCGGCGCCGTTCGGCGAGGACGCGATTCCTTTTTTGCGGCCGCCGCGGCCGCCGCGGTGGTCGTTGTTCTGTGCGAGAGCTTTCTTGATTCAAGCCTCTCAAATCCCACCATTCAAGCGATCGTGGCGGTGATGGTCGGAGTTGGACTTGCGCAATCGATGGGACGGACCAGCGGCGCCCAACCACGCGGCGGCTCGGCGCGCGCCTTTACACTGAACTAATGCATCGAAAATGAGTTCATCGGGCATCTTTCGCATTCTCTTGATTGCGTTGACCGTGACGGTCGGATCCTATGCGATCGTGTCGGCCGTAGCGGAGGTGACGGCGCTGGGGCGGACAACATTTCCCGCAGATGCGGCCGAGATTGGGGCGCGATGGACTGGAGACGCGCCCTCATTGTTGGGAACGCGCTCGCCGTTTGGATCCGAGCTGGAGCGCAACCATGCCTTCATCGGCGCGCTGCAGACAATTGAGTCCGGTCAGCAAAGGTCCACGATCCTGCGATCAATAGCGCATACCGACGCTCTCAGCCGGGTCCGGCGGACGCTGTCGACCTCTCCTTACAATCCTGAGCTATGGCTTGCGCTGGCGCTGCTTCAGGTCCAGCGCGACCCGCACGATCCGGTCGTGGCCGAGGCCCTGAAGATGGCGTATTTCGTCGCACCAAACGACGCACGATTGATGCCGATGCGGATCGACATTGCGACCCGCTTCGACGCACTCGCCCTTCCCGATGTCAAGGACCTCGTAGGCAATGACGTTCGGCTCATCCTGATACGCCGACCAGGTTCGAGATCGACACTCGTGTCCGCTTATCGGAGGGCATCAAAACTGGGCAAGGGTTTCCTGGAAGATGCAGTTGAATCGATCGACCCGTCCTTCCTGGCGACACTGCGCAGTTGAACATCCGCTTCGCCTCGAACGCCGAGCGATCCTGCGCAAGGCGCTTCCTGCGGCTTTGCGCTCGCGCGATCCGACCGTAGTCGTACGGAGTCCACAAACGACGACATTATCGTAGCGATGTTGTACGGATTGACGAAGGAGCGCGTGAGATGATCGAGATCGAGTATCTCGGGAGCTCGTCGGCTGGAAGACGCCGGCCGACGCGCCAACCGGGTTGTGCACCCTTCCCTTCTGAGGTTCCGAGGGTTAATTTAACCCCATACTTGAACTTGCATTTCGGTGGGACTGGATGACGGTACTTGCCATATTAAGCATCTGGCTGCTGCTCAACGTTTTATTCGTGCTCATCGTGATTCCTCCCCGCGGGTCGCGATCGCGGCTCAACAGGTCAGGAACAATCCTTGCGCCGGCCCCGATCGAAAAGCATCAAGACCAGTTCGGTCACAACGAACAATTCTCCCTTCGCCACGCTCTCGGATCACTCGCAACGGGAGTCATTTTTGTCCTGATGCCCCGGCTACGGGAGACCGTCGTGCGGTTCTGGAACAGGATGCGTAGGCATAAGACCTAAGACTTGGTGATTGGGGCGACGCCTGATTCGAAGGCTCCAAAAGGAGCTCTCGCCTCAATCCGCATCTAGCTCAGCGCTATGAGTCTGCGCCGCGCCGTCACGGCCGCATGCGCTGACTTAGTACGCCTCCTGGGAAATGACGGTAGCTGCCGTGCGCGCCATGATTTTCAGGTCGAGCCAAATGCTCCAATTCCTTACATACCAAACGTCATACTCTACCCGCTTTTCCATCAGGTCGATAGTCGGCGTTTCGCCCCGGAAACCGTTAACCTGAGCCCAGCCTGTGAGGCCCGGCTTCATGTGGTGGCGGTATACGTAATTGCTGATGATCTCGTCGTAATAGTTGTCGTGGGCAAGCGCATGTGGGCGCGGTCCGACCAACGACATGTCGCCGCGCAGCACGTTCCAGAGCTGGGGCAACTCGTCAATGCTGGTCATCCGGAGGAAGCGCCCAATCCTCGTGACGCGCGCGTCCCTCTTGGTTGCCTGAGCAATCGAATGACCATTTTCGCACACGTACATGCTGCGAAATTTCCAGATGTCAAACGGCTTGCCGTTGAAGCCTCGGCGCGACTGCCGAAAGATCACGCTCCCAGGCGAATCCAGCTTGATCAGAATGGAGACGGTGATCAGCACCGGGGCCAGGGCCACTAGCGAAAACAACGCCAGACCGATGTCGAGGCAGCGCTTCTGGAGACGTTCAAACACACTGAGCGGTGGTCGCTGAATCTCGATTGCCACCGTGCCGCTGACCGGCAAGAACGGGCGCGATACCAGATCAGCGATCGAATTATCCGGCAGGAGACGGATCGGCTGTGGGACAGCGCGCAAGTGCAGTTCGAGTTGCTGCAACAATGGCAGCTCGTTCCAATCAACCGCCAACAGGTACTCCTCGACATCTGCTGCACGGGATTGGACAATGACGTCGCGGATTTGCCTCTCCCAGTCGGTCCCATGGCTGTTGGCGGGAAGCACGAAATGGCGAACCACGTCGAATCCGTTCTTGCGCAGGTCCTTGAAACGGCTCGAGGTGAAATCAAGCGGCTTCAGGCTGAGCAGGGCAACCTTGCGATCGACCAATCGACCCTTGGCAAAGCTCGTCCCGAGCACCCACTGCCACGCAAAGCGCAGGCTGAGCAACCCAACGCCGCCGACTCCGGTGAAGATGAGGAACGTGCCGCGGGACAGATTGTCCGACGATTTCAATAGAAACGCAGCAACCGCAAGGAGTGTCAGTGATACCAGCCAGATGATCACCGCTTTGCGCAATTGCCAGACCAGACTAAGCAAGCGGTGCGTTGCATACACACCCTGAAAATAGGCGATTGCAACGAACAGTGCGCTGACGATCAGTCCGGCACCAATGGGCGCTCCGTCTCCAGATGACGGCGTGGCGACTTTGTAGAGTTCCGACGCCAGCGCGTAGCAGAGCAAGATCAGCAAAACGTCGGCTGCGATGACGAGGAGCTGAAAAGGCTTCTGAAGAGCCGTGCCCCGTGCGGAGGACACATACGTGCTATCAGAGCTATAAGTGGCAACAACCATTCGATCCTCTACGTGTGGAGAGTGCCTGGCGGTCATTGTGATGCTGACGATTTACCGCTTCCCGAACGAAGAGTGTTAAGTGATCGCAGCGACATTGTGGCGCTGCATGCAAAACTTTTGCGATGCACGAATGACCTGTCGCGTCGAAATGAAGATCGACAATTCGACGCGCTGAAAATCTCGTCACAGTGCTCACATATCAGCGACGGCCTGCCGTATTTGGAATCAAGTTCCATACTGTAATGATGCTTTACAGCCACGCGACCGCGTCTTCGCTCATCTTTGAGGCCTGCCGCGAAGAGCGCGAGACACTTGCGGGAACATGCATGTTCTACCTGCGGATGCTTCACGAAATTTGCACTGAGGCATGCATCTTTGCCGCGCTACGCAGCTCAGCGCTGCAATTTCTTCTTGGAACCCGTCGCGACAGGAATGGCACCAAGTTCCGCCCTTCTTTTGGCGTGATCAAGCCGGAGAACGAGGACGCTACTCATCCACCGCACATTGTTCGCATCAGATGGGGAGTGCTCAGGTGCCGGACTTGGGGAAATGTCGACCACCTGATCGATTGTGCGCCATGATATCTTTCGCCCGACGACGTCGGTCAATCCACAAGCCGCACCTGCCGGAGGGAGTTCGCATCTATGCGATCTCGGATATTCACGGCTGTGCGCATCTGCTCCAGCCGATGTTGCGGGTGATCGACGCCGACGTTGCTCGCAGTCGCCCGTGCTATGCGATCGAGGTTTTCATGGGCGATTACATCGATCGCGGCCCGGATACGCGCGCCACCCTCGACATCCTGGTCGAGCGTAGTCGCCGGGGCAATGCGGTCTTCCTCAAGGGTAATCACGAGGCATTTCTGGTAAGCGTGTTCGAAGACCCTTCATTGTTCGAGGACTGGATTGCCGTCGGGGGGACCCAGACATTGATGTCTTACGGGCTCGCCCCGCCGGATCTGAAGCGCGACGAGCCGACATCGATCTTGCGTGATTTGATTCGCGCAATGCCGACTGAGCATTTGGAATTCCTGGACAATCTGCGACTGAGCTTCACGTGCGGGGATTTTTTCTTCGTGCACGCGGGCGTTCGACCGGGCGTGGCGCTATCCGAACAGCAGGAGAACGATCTTTTGTGGATTCGTAAGGAGTTCTTGGAGAGCAAAAAGCATTTTGGAAAATATGTCGTGCACGGTCACACGCCGGTGCGCAGCGCCGATGTACGAAATAATCGCGCCAACATCGACACGGGCGCCTATGTTACCGGCAATCTCACGCTAATGAGTATCCAGGGAAGCAGCATGCTCGCGGTGTGACATGGCGACAACCGCTTGCCACCGACGCGCGAGACGCCTTCCAAGTTTGGAATGGCCCGCAGTTCCAATCAACCTCTAGTTAAGCCGCAGCGCTCTCTCCCGCCGCATTCGCGTCCGGGCCATCCAGTCACTCCAGGCGCGTTCGTGCTTGACATAGAGCTCCACCCAACGTTCGCCATGCCTGGCCTCGCGGACGCGCGCCGCCTCCCCGAGCATGTCGGCACCGGCACGGGTGTCCGGCTTGTCCAGCGCTTCGAACTCGATCGTTTCCGAGATCGTCAGACCGACCAGCACGCGCTGCCCGGCGCCGTCCACGATATAGCGTCGCGGCGCATCGTTCTTGGGCTCACTCATTTCTTCATGTCCCATCAGGTTCAGTGTGAAGCTGGATGCCGCCATCGAATGGGACGGTGCCTAGAAGGCTCGCCGGGCGTGGCCGAACGTCGAGGTCGGAGCGGGCCGCGACGCCCGGCGCGAGGCGCCGCTGTATGAGTTCACAGCTCTTCGTTCGACGCGCCAAGCGCGCAGCGCGTATCCGAAAAGGAGGCCAGCGCCGAAAATGAAAGCGGAGACAAACGTAGAAGTCATGGGAGCGTCCTGGATCGTGCGCCTCCTATGAAGAGTGAGCAGTGTGTCGACATCATGGTTCTTGAGGAGTCAGGAGCGCCGAAAAAATGTTCAAGGTTCGGCCTGCTTTGCACGCATGCCGCGCGCGTGCCAAAGCGGCCGACCTCTTCCTGATCTCGTCTCGGCCGGTGGTGATCATCGAACACTCTCTATATGGCGACCACAATCCTAAGAGACGTCCTCGCAGCCGATGCATCCAGGCCCGTCGCGGTCGAGCCGACGCGCGCCGGCGAGACCATGCGCCCCTGCAACTGGAAATTCGGCGTCAGCCGGTGAGCCCATACCCTTGCAACCATCCGGAACCCGTCGCATTATCGCACATCGCATTTCATGAGGGATTCAATCCAATGAACTTCCGCGCCGTTGTTTCGTCCATTGCCCTGTCTGCTCTCGGCCTCACCCTGGCGACATCCGCCACCTCAGCCGCCGAGTTCGCGCTTGCCCCGGCACACCGGGCGGCCGCCGTCCAGGGCGGACTTGTGTTCTGGGACGACGTCTACCCGCCCGCGATCTATGGCCCGCAGCTGCGCTCCGTGGAGGAAGTCGCAGCCATGAAGGCACAGGCCCGGCCGGTGTCGGAGCGCTGGTGGGGATATTGGTACGTGCGCTAGACGCGCCGGAGCGATCGGCCGAGAGCCGAGCTTCGCTTAATCGTGAACCGCCGCCATGTGGGCAACCGCTGGCGGCGTTTTCATTTGGGGCCGCGCCATCTAGTCCCGACGGCTACTGACGCACTGCTTGCAACAGTCCGATGGACCACTTCGGTGCCTAAACGGCTCCGCAAATCACCTCAACTCGATCTCTCACGAGCGCCGGGCACCCCGCCAGCCGGAGCTGATCACGCTTCGTCTGTCTCAAAGCGCCGGGTCATTGTTTCGGGCGCGGAAAGGCCCCGCCGACGTTCAATTCCCTGGTAACAGGGAATATTACAGGGAATCCGCAGCGCAATCGCCGCCGCCGCAACGTAAGAAACGACAGAAACGCCTTTAAATACAAGCGTGTCGCGGCGGTCGGGGCCACCACAGAACAGGGAATTTTCGCTGAAGATCAGGGAGCGGGCGGCGCCCGAACAGGGAACGGCCGTAAGCGTCCATTGCTCCCGCACTTTTCCTGTGGTTCGGCAAGCACGATCCGTTCTCGCTGTGATTTGCAGATGAGGAGAACGGTCATCGCCCGCTCTGCTTTCATGGTGCAGAACGCGGCCGATCGATGCGTAGCAGCGGCCGCTCTGGACGCGTCCAAGACGACGATTCAGCGAGACGGACAAACGCCGGATTTTTGGTCAAGCTGGCCAAGACGGAGCGAGTACGGGCTGCGACAACCCCGCTGCTATGGCATTGCCGCGTTCTGCGACGGTAGAAGCCAGAGCGGGCGATGACCTTGCAGGCGGCACGCGGTCGCGATTTCTCGCGGCTTGGCTTCATGCCGCATCTCGCCTAGGTTCGTTTCAAGGCGAAACCGCCTCGGCCGGCACCCTTCGTTCGATAGGGCTTATCCGGCCGCGACGTCGTTCGGCCGATCCACTTGCTTCTTCGAGCCGCCGCACTAGGCGCCTTCAATACCTCAGCTTCGATGCTTGGCTGGAGCACGCATTTGGACGCGAGGTTCGCTTTCAGCAAGCACCTTGGTACTTCGATCCCGAGCATGATTGGTGGGATCCGCCGGCGCTTGAAGCCGTATCTTATCTCACTCGACTGTTTGAAGACCCGGAGCCAGCGTTACAGGGATTTGCCGACAGCCAAATCGCGCAGGGCCTAACCTACCTTGTGAATACCAACGCCGCCGGCGATCGCCGGTGGCTCTGTTCAACTGACGTTCCGGTCGAAGGTCGTGTTCGCTGCGTCCGGTCTGTCGCTGCTCTATTTGCCAAATTGTTCGAGCCTCGTTGCGAGCCTCGCCTGTCTCACCTCAGCCACGCCGCGAGCAAAGCACTCAACGGTGTTTGCTATATGTGGTGGGATGCGTTTCCGAGCTTGGCTCTTGCCGGCGACCCCGACCTGCCAACGCTCCACGATTGCGCGCTGCAAACCATGGACCGCATCCTTCAGCTTGAATCGATCGCCTGTCAGGAAAGTGCTCTACACGGCCTTGGACACTGGCACCGCGACTACAGCAATAAGGTCAGCCACATCATCGATCGCTTCTGCGAGGTGCATTCCGGGATCGACCCGCGCCTGTCGGCCTATGCCCAATCGGCTCGGTGCGGATGCGTCCTGTGATCCGCGGGCGGCGGGGCGCCATGGTTGCGTCCCGCCCCGGCGTTGAGTGCATCATCGCGACCTCAGAAAGAGGCGCCGCATAGCCCAAAATTGGGCCTGCGTACTCATGATCGACTTGCCGGCTGATGTCCCGCTCAAGCTCCAACAGCAGTCGAAGTGTGGGCATCTCCCGAGCGCGAGCACTGGTCGAAGGATAAGGGCCTAGAAATCCGAGATGGTCAATACGCCGACGTTGGCATGAAGTCGCAATCGAGCGACCTCTAGTTTACGAGCTTGCGATTGCTGGCAATCCTATCTTCGTTTGCAGCGAGCAGATCGTAATCGTCTGCAAGTCTAAGGTAGATCCCACGCAGCCCCTCATCTGACGTACATAACGCTATGGTTCGGTACTCCTCGGCTACGTGCCGATGCCGGGCGGCTTCCGCCATGTAATCCATGCCCATCGCAAGCTCCCAACCGACCATCCCTCGCGGTCCGAGGAGACCGTTGCGATAGATCAATGAGCAGGCCCCATCATCGGCCGGCGTGTATGGGCCGGACATTGGCTCGAGCTGCACTCGATGTGCGGCTGCTAGAAGGAAAAGGCTCGCTTCCGGAGTAGACCACATCGGCCCCAGCCTGGAGGTTTTTCCGGATCGAAAAACGAGCTGGGACCGAGAGGTCTGCCGCTGTCTAGTTGGCAAACACAGCTTCATCCCAAGAAATCGTCCACTTGGGATTCAACTTTGTGAATCCGACTCCATGGAATACTCAGCCCGTGGGGGAACGAGCTGGCAACAGGTCGTGCGAAGGACGTCACGCAAGACCGACAGTCGAACTGAGAGCAGGCACGATGGCTTCTAGCCGCCCTGGCGCGGTCGCAAGCCATGGGCAAGGGGCGGCTAGCGCTTCCTGCCAGTGGGCTTGCCTCGGCGGCGGCGCTTCTTCGGCTTAGACCTTGTTGGTTTTTCGCTCTGTTCAGCCGCGAGAACTCGGGCTCGGATTTCCTCTAATTCAACCAGTGCAGAAACGATGCTCTGAAGACGTTCGCGAATTGCTGCAGCAGGAATCACCGCTCGACCGCGGGTGCTCATGGACGCCCCCAACTTGTTCTTCTTTGGGGCCGCCGTTGGCACCCGCTCGGAGTCTTCCTTTTTGGGCGAACCTGGTCGTTAACAAATTTAAACGACGACTACCGCGTCCCAGCCAGCTCGAGTTGTTCCCGGAGGGAACACTGCAGCATCCTGCCAACCGCGCATTCTCGATACCTGCGACCCCAGCGCATCCAAGATCCAAAGCTGCATCGTTGCCTCACTGGAAGAGGCTGCATCCGGAGCACGTGCGGTACTTGCGATAGATCAATGAACAACCAGGCCGCTAGCCGCCCGGCGATCGATCGGGAACTTTAGCGTGCACGTGCGGCGCATTCACGGCCGCGTGTACGAAGCCATTTGAGGCGTCCAACGAAGCGAAGCTGAAACAATGCAGTCCGATGCTGTGATGATCGTAACGCCTGTTGAGGGAGGGTCAAATGCGTAGCCTGGTTTTCGGTGCGGCCCTGCTGGCGCTGGCAGCCATCGGGTGTTCCACGTTTATTTCGGCTGCCCTTTCCGCGGCACGGGATGCAAAAGCGGCAACGTTCTCCGAACGATTCGCGCCAGCAATGAAGGTTCCCTCAAGCAGCTAGTCCCACCAGCGTGAACCGGCGAGCGGATTGCGAGCCTCAATGGCGGGATTTGTCTTCTCGCTTGAGAAGCTCAAGTCGTCGCTCTAGCTCTTCCTTCTTCGCCAAAAGCCTCTTGGCCAGAATATCATTGACGACGGTGTGAAGTTGCCAGAGCTCTTCAAGAGCCATGCTCTCGAAAGGCTTCCGTTCCATGAATCCCCCGACTCACATGTCGCCAAGGCTAGCGCGAAACAGGAATTAGAGCCACTTTTCCCGGCGGGATGTGGCGAAAGAGGTGCCGACCTGCTTATTGCGCCAGAACTTCGCAAGCCTCAGCGAGGTTTAAGTAGCTGTCGCGGGCCACCTAGCCCTTCATGATCTCGGCGAGTACCCGGCACTCTTCGGCCGATCTCTGAGCCGTTTAGCATGCGCAGCATGATCCATTCGGCAATGCTAGCACTCAGCCCTACATCCTTGTGTCGCAAACGACACACAAGAGCACTTCCATGGGGGCCGATCTACGACCTTAATCGGTATAAGCGCGTGGTCGCTCGGTTTCTGCAGTCTCGTTTGAAGCCAAGCAACGTCGCGCCCGTTCGATCTGTGCGTCAGTAGCGCCATGATTGCGTGCGTACTTCTCGGCCACTGGTGCCGAATATCTCGCGACGTAGTATCTGACCTCGCTGCACGAGATGCGCCCCGTCGGCCTGTGGTGACGCGAAGCGAGGGCTTCGGACCCCACCGAGATCAGCAACAAAGCAACAATAGCCCCGGCCCGTACGATCATTCTCCCCGCCCCCATCTATTTGTCTGGTTCGTTAGCAGAGAGCAGGCCTGAATCGCGCACGCGACGCAAATTAACAATCGTGCACCGATCCAAAGAGCTGTGCGACTGTTGCTCCAATGCTTCGGTGCTGCGCGCGTACCGGATAGTGAGGTCGCGGTCGAGCGATCTGGCGCGAGCTTCCCAGAAAGCGGAAGTGGCAAGTTCGATCATCGCACTGAACGGCTCTACGAGCTCGCAATAGCTTATCTCCGCCGAAGCACTCGCCTTCTACGACGGGCTTTGGGGATACGGCTGGTGCTCGCAATCGTTCTCGCCTGAGCGGCTCGTAGGCGACGCCGGAGAGTCTGCAGTTCTCGAAACAGTGCGAGCAGTCCCTCGACCCGCTCGCCCAGCATAGTCGAACAATTGTAAACCCGACCTCGATTACTCATTACTGCCCAAACCATGATTGTTGAAAGCAATAGGCGGTCGACAACGGGAAAAATATGCAATCCAGGGTAGGAACATACAACCGATAAATGACGACGGTATTAACCCATAAATGACGACCGTATTAAAATGGGGCCATGCAAAGGTCCCTACACCGTTGTCACAGCGCATTCCTTTCGCTTGTCTTTCGGGTCGTCTTCGTTCCGCAAGTTCGGCCTGTTCGGCAAAGCTACAGGCTTGGTACCGCAGCATTCACGCGCGCCCCGATCTCTCAGGCTGGTGGTCCATTCTGCCCTTTACTCGCGCGACGGCTGCTAGCAGGGGTGACGCTCGTATCGCTTGGGTAGCCCTTCGATCCACGGCTCTCGTACCAGTGCTGAGTGCGCCGGCTGTTAAGGGTTGGTTTAGCTCCCGGCGCGATCATGGCGACCGCAAGGGACCCGAGCATGCAATTGCACCATGCGAATACCTTGGAAAGGATCGTGACCGTCGCCAATCACGGCAATGGCGCGGTCGCGGCACGGCCCGTCACTTTCGACCAATCGGATTTCTCGACCTCTACGCGAGATGAGGTCCTGGCGTTACTGGCACCAAGCGGACCCTCAAAATCAACCATTTGGCTCGTCGTGGTCGCTTTGGCTGGGGGCTTCGGATTGGGCTGGGTTGGTGCTTGGTATGGTCCTGCAGCTCTCTCGGCTCTCAGCCCGACTGCTCAGGTAGAAACAGCTTCGCGCCGCATGCCGGACACAAAGTCAGGCGGTAAGGCCGAAAGCGCCCGAAAGATTGCGGCAGCATCGGCCTCGCGAACAGCGCCTGCTTTGGCGCAACCCTCGACAGTCATCGCGAGCGTTGCTGCGAGGCCTCTGGCCACAACCGCAAGTGGGGCGCAATCCGCGGAAACGTCGAACCCAGCTTCTTCGGCTGGCGGCGCGGACGCGGCTGTGACTGGCTCGCTCACGCCGGCGGGGCCGCTCCTGTCGGCGGCCGAGACAAGACCAACGACCATTGCAGGTTGGGCCGTGCTGGACGTTCGCGGGGGAACGGCGGTGCTGGAAGGGCCCGACGGAATTCGGATGGCCGCACGCGGTGACGTGGTCCCTGGCATCGGGCGAATTGACTCTATCGTGCGCTGGGGGAATCGCTGGATAGTTGCCACAGCCAGCGGATTGATCTCGACGCCCTAGGCGGACGTTGGGCGCGAACATCTGGACAGGCCAACTCTGACAACCATGCTCGCACCTCCCGGAGAATGTCCGTAGTCGGGACTTTACGCCAAAGCGATTGACAAACAGCCAGGAGGTTGCGCGCAGCCGCGGTATGCAGGTTGCGTCGAGACACCCCATCGAAATTCGGCAAACGTTGGCTCGCGAACGGCCGGGCGCCGACTGAAGGCAACTAGTCTAGTACATCGCTGCTCAGTCTGTCTAATTGGCAGGACTGAAGATCATGATGGGACATCGGCAAGTCGAACAGGCTGCGTTGTTCTATGAGTTCTCGCTCGAACGGCATATCCCGGCCGACCACTTGCTCCGGTCGATCGATAGATTTGTCGACCTTGAACAGGTCAGGCAGGAGCTTGCGCCTTTCTACAGTAGTATAGGCCGACCGAAAGAAGATCGAGATGCTGTTCGCGCACCTCAAACGCATTCTCAAGCTCGATCGCCTGCGACTAAGAGGCCCGAACGGCGCGCGTGATGAGTTCACCCTCGCAGCCACCGCTCAGAACCTTCGCAAGACGGCCAAGTTAATCCCGATGCAAATCCCCAGGTCCGCATAGCGGAGAACCCAAGCGCTGGGCTGCTTCGGAGCTGGCGCCAATACATCGGACTACTGCCGCCTTTTTCAACGAAATCGGCCAGAAGCAGACCTCTATGGGGCTGCAGTGAAAACCTAGCTAAAACTAGCCCCTATGCGCTCTGCAAACAAACCCCATCGACCGGGGAGTCCCTTGAGCTCATGTACTCCCCGTTCATCGAACTTCAATCCCGCCCCGGCGACGAGATCGGTGACGACGCGCGATACCATCACTTCCTCGGCCCCGCATTTTGCCATAACGCGGGCCGCTGCGTGGACCGCGATCCCGCCGATATCGCCGCCTCTGACCTCGATCTCTCCGGTATGGAGACCCAAGCGCAACGACAAGCCGATCTGCTTGGCGGCTCCCGCAAATGTCAGCGCGCAACGCACCGCCCGGCCGGGTCCATCAAAGGTCGCGAGAATGCCGTCACCTGTGGTCTTGATTAAATTCCCGCGGTGCTTATCCACAATCTGTTTCGCCAGTTGGTCGTGATTGTCCAGTAGCCGACGCCAGACTTGATTGCCCATCTCCGCGCCGGGGGCATTCACCTTTGTACCTTCATTCGCATATGTGAATCTCGTCGGGAGAAAGTGGCAGTGTCTCTTTAATGGAGCTAACCTTGTGCGATACGTGAGTCGGGGGGATTCATGGATCGGAAGCCTCTTGAGAGCATGTCTCTCGAAGAGCTGTGGCGACTCCACACCGTCGTAAATAATATTCTGGCGGAGAGGCTTGCGGCGAAGAAGCAAGAGCTAGAACGACGACTGGAGCTGCTCAACCGAGAAGGCAAAGCTCCCCATTAAGGCGGTCGCAATCGGCTCGCCGGTTCACGCTGGCGGACCTAGCCAGCTGGGAGAGCCTTCATTGCTGGCGCGAACCGTTCTGAGAATGTTGCGGCCTTTGCATCCCGCGCGGCACAGCCGAAATAAACGTGGAGCATCCGATGGTCGCCAGCGTCAGGAAGGCCGTACCGAAAATCAGGCTACGCATTTGAGCCTCCCGCAATGGTCGTTACCATCAGAGTATCGGATTGCTCGCCTCGAAATAGCACGCTGCCGGGCTCGAAATACCTGTCCCGGCAGTGTGTTATTCTCAAACTGAGCGCTGAAATCCCAGTTGGCTTCGATTAAGCAAACGCCGTGCCATGGAGCGGCACGAAGACAGCAAAACGGCCTCAAGCAGTTCCGGGGCTGGCTCGGATGCTGAGGCCGTTCGGCGCAGCCCGCAATTAGGCGCGCGTTTCCAAATTTTTCCGATCGTCGCAGTTTTTGCAAGGAATAATTGGACTAACTGTACAGTATTTTCTCGAACGGAAACGCGCCGAACGAATCCGTACTGTTCAAGTTGTGGCAGGGTAGGCACGTCTCAACTACCGAATTGCGGCGGCTGTGCAACACTACCAGTCGTGGGTGTGGAGGAAGGCCCGCCGGTTCACGCTGGCGGGCCCTTCAGTTTTAAGCGCTTCGACTTTCCAGGCTTTCCTGTCGGCAGCGGCCGCTTGCAAGTTATCTCGCACGGATTACTATACAACCTGACTTAGAGTTTTTCGTTCGAGTCTACCATTGCCCTCAAGTATTAAAGCGATCGTTTCGGCTTATGTGCGTTTGAATAATCGGCAAGCCTTGGAGGCTATGCGAGACCTTCGGCGCCAGTTGCTCGAACAGCTAAAGTCCACATCAGATGTGAACCCGGCCCACTCTCAAGATGCTTTAGTTGAGGATCTGCGAGTGATCGAGGATGGACTGGAGCAGCTGGTGCCGCCCCGAAACAACTGAGGCAGTGACAAGCCGTCCCCCGGTTCGCTCTTGCGGGCCTTGTCATTTTCTCGGATTGCCCTATGCCCTTTGGGGTGCCGGCCAGGTCCCTAGTGGGCTAAGCTGAATTTCGCAATGGCTTAATTTCGAAACGTCAGGAACGATCGGCCATGGCACGGGTTGGACCCAATGGCCCCAGACTATCGAACGGTCCCAGACTTTCGACACCTACAGCTCGTATGTGAACGACAAGCCGTTATCACTAGCAATCACGAAACACGTAAAGCTTTTGAAGAGATGGCCGACGAATATCGCAAGATGGCTGAGTTGCTAGAGCACAAACTACAGGAACGACGCGACTGAGGCCTGAGGTTGGCGCGGGGCGTGAGCGATTTTGCTCAGATCAGACCCTCCGGTTATGCAAGCGTGACCACACCGGGGTTTTGCAAACCTACCCGGGACTGGGAAGCCGCTGCCCGCGACACGGATTAAGTGGGTGGCGTTTTTTCCATGAGTAAGCCGGCTAGCTGGCGGCTCCATTTCACGCTGGCGGGCCTCCTGCTTCCGACCTCGGCGGGGTGTCCTTGGCTTGAATTGGTCTGGGAGGGCCGCCCGCCAAAAGCTCACGGCTTTCTGCGATGATTTCGCGAGACCGAGCCGCCACTGCACGAAGTAACTCGAGCTCGTGGTGAAAGTCCTGAACGGTCTTTTGGGCCGCGTTGACGATAGCGGTGCGCGTTGGATTGCTCTTGGTGCATCTCGCGAGTGCGCTAGCAGTCTAACCCAATTTTTGCCCTTTCGTTTCTCTTTAGATTATTTGTACTGAGTGAAGTATCTGACGAGGAACGACTCTCCAGCCGGAAGAATTGAGATTTCGGTCTGTGGCGCGACACTCCAGGTGTTGCGACATCCACCCGGGACGGCCCGTCGTCCGAACGCGCGTTTGGCGATGGGTCGGTTCTCGCGTCCGTTAGTTTTCCGAGGTTTGGTCTGTATTGATCAGCACGTCACGATAGGGCGTGGAACACTATTTCCCCGTCAACAGGGGAAAGCCTCATGACCAACCTTCAAAAGCAAATTGAACTGCTGGAGCAGCAAGGAAATGACGCAGAAATGCTGCCCGCGTCAGATCCAGCCACGCGAGCGCGCAACCGACTAGTTGCTGACAAGTATCGCTGGCTTGCAGTCGAGTTGCGGTGCAAGGTGATAGCTGTCGCGAGCTTAAGGCGGCCTCAGTTGGCGGCCCCTTTCACGCCTGTGATGGCAAGCCGTGGGTTGCCTCGATCGAAGTCAGGCCGCACGTCAGCACCGCGGGCCCCGCAGCCCTGACAGACGAACTGTAGTTCGATATCAGACAGCCGCATCTCATCCGGCCAGCGATCGGCGTCTAGAGCAATGTGACGACCGCAGTGGCAATAAACGAGCACGCCGCGGACGCCCATGCTGCGCATCGCGCCGAACGTGATCTTGAGCGGACGGCCGTCTGCGTGCGTTGGTGTGTGGCGTTTCGGGCGAGGCATGCCGCCATCGAAGCGCGCCGCTCGCGAGAGTCAAATTATCGATTCCTGGTGGCTTGGAACGAGCGCGAGCTACTGCGGGTCGTCGGTGTGGAGAACTGCCGTGCGACAGTTCTCGGCGGCGCTGGTGTCTCCGCACTAGGGTGAACGGGCAGCGCGCGAGCCGGTTAGGCCGTCCCATTGGTTTACAATTCCGGTGAAAAATCTTGCCACCGCGATGCAGGGCCACGCAACCGTTCCCACAAATTTCGCTGTATAATCAACGATCTGCCGTCGCCTGGGAGACTAGACCAGGGTGACACCCAGAAAAGCAAAGCATAACGGCCGGGTGATAGTGATGCCGGGCTCCGCGCGCGAATTAGATCAGTCCTTTTTTCGTCACCCGCAGGCTACGGACGTAATATCCTTGTCGCTGAACCGTTGACCTAATCTCCTCGCTGACTTTGAGAATTCTTTTTCTGCTCTTGCGCCACCTATTAGTAGAACAAGCGCCTGGAATTGGGGAGCCTGTGCTGAGAACGAGCACGTCACGTTTGCCGTTGCGATAAACATCAAACATTTTTCGTCCCCGCGATTATATCAAAGCGAAATATGTTTTTGTCATTCCGGTCGACGAGCTTACTAGCCTGCACGGCAGCGCGGGTTGCAAATATGCAACGCTTCGCGACGCATCTTCATCGAGCTGATCAATGTGCCGTTCCTGAAGCAGAGCGGGACCGGCGAGCAGTTCCACACCGCAGTCGCGCTGGCACAGGAGCGAGAGAGCACACCCCTAAATGCCGGTAAGCTGCTGGCGGTACTTTGTGCGATGGCGAGATCCAAGGGCGGCCTTGCCTTCGGGCGGCAGTCGCCCTGAGCTGTCCATTTTGCCTCCGAAAACCGTGAGGCCCGAGCGGCAAGTGTAGCTGCTTGCCGCTCTCAGCCGTCGACGCGGGACGATCCACCGAGAAAACCATACGGCCAAAGTGCGAAAGCGAACAGACCGATGGCCCAGTTAAACTAGTCTGGAGGTGGCCCCAATCGCGGGCCATCTGTTCTGGGGCAGTATGATAGAGGGGCGTGCAATGGACGTTCGTGCGCGACTGGATGATCGTCATTTCGCTCTGCGCCAACATTATGAGGCACTCGCGTCTCAAGTATCCGAACTTGAGGACCTTCGAGACCGAATAGCCAAGGCCGAGCGCAGAATCGTCAGTGTGGCACGCGAAACTAGAGCCAGGAAGGCGGTTTGCGAGGGCAGCGCGGTGGGCCCGGCCAGCAACGCGATCATCTGAATCAGCGTAAGCGTCCGGGCTTTGACGACCGAATAGCTGCTACCCGCCCCAACCGGGGGGCAGGACTTTGGAAATTCGTGATTACCGACCGCAATTTGAGAGAATGTCCGCCGATGAGTTGTGGGCTCTCTACACCGACGTCGATCAGGTTCTCGCCGCGAGGATCGTTGCCAAAAAGCAAGAACTCGACAGGCGCCTCGAACAACTCCACCATAGCAACGGACCTGGCGGTTCATCAGAGTTCAGCGTCCGCGCATCATCATTGGGACGCGACCGGCTCTGAGGAGGGCGTCGCGCTAGCCGCACACCTTGTGCTCCACACAGGTGATCGGCCATCGGTCAATGTCTGCCGGCGGTCGCTTCAGCTTGTGGCTGCACGTGTCGTCCAGGCAATAGACCAAGACCGCGGCCCAGAACCAGCTAATGTCCATAACCGGGAGCGAGCGCAATGCAACACCATAGCATCGCCGACGTCAGCTGCGTGATTCTTCAATGCTTGGATACAAATCAAGTCGCTAGCGTTGAACCGCTCGTGCTGAAGTGTTTCCCGGATATCGACCGGCATACGCTTTGGCAGGCGTACAACGTCGCCCTGGTGGCATACACGTCAGGCACAGGGCTTCACCACCAACAACAGCAAGCGGCAGCCGCGCAACCGAATTTTGGAAAAATGCGCCTGCCTGCTACGTGCTGAGGACCTCAGGACCGAGCCGCATCACAGATCAACAGGTAGCGTACCAGCCATCCGGAAACGGTGGTAGAGGCCAGGTGCCCGCATTATCATTCGCGACCGCAGGCATGACGTTGATGGTTCTCCGCCCACGCGATCCCCTCTCAGTACGAGTGCAAGAGAGGCACGCACCAGGCGCACGCCCGCGACGATGGGAGCGTTGCTCGGAAGGCTCTGTGCTGAAGTGTGTAAACTCTGTGGAGGGCATAAATGCAGTCCGCGCGCTCGGAGCATTGACCGGAACACGTCTGGCTCAGATCACGCCCACAATGATCAAAACTCCGAGCTCGACCAATAGGAGCGTACCCGTTGCTGCGGAGATGAAACACAAATCACCTAATGACAGGAACTTCATGATTCGCCTCCGAATTTGCCAAAGAAGCGGCCCCTACATCCTTTGGACGGCGTGAGCAGGGGGCAGAATGATGGGGCCGCTCCAAGGAGGTCCTTGACGCGTGCGTCCGGCGCCAAGCATTCGCATCCTAATCCAAATTTAAATCTCTTCCAGCATTTAATTTATTTAATTTAATTTTATGTTTAATATTTAATCGGGCGCGGCGAACTCTGTCTGCGCGGTCGCGCCAGTCGAGCGGCGGGCTCGGGCTTCCGATGGACTGTGACCGCAAGTAGGCCACCGTTAGGGCGCACTCGCCTGGCGGTCGTCCGCAAGCAGCAAGGTCGAGCAAGCCGCATTTGCGGACGTGTCTTCGCGCAAGGAGGCGGGTTGGTCGTAGGTCGTGGCGATTGAACTCGCCGCCCCCCCTCCTTAAAGGGCGTGAAAACCGACCCGCTGCACTTGGGCCTCGCCGCCTGCGATCAAATCGCAGGTGTGCTGGTCGCCACCTCGATCCGCTGACGCTCGTCTTCGTGGCGGGCCCGTTGCACGTGCCGGTGTAGCGAAGCGCGCGAGCCGGCCGACTTGTCCCTGATGCCTTGTTGTATCGGCAGTCGACGGCAAAGGCCCGGATCTCGGAGCTGGGAGAGGTCCAGAAATGAGTCACCCCGTTCGGGTTCGCCGCTACCTCCGCGGCAGCGAAGCCCACCGCAAGGTTTCGGCTTGGCTCGGCATGCGAGAGGTCATGCGCGGACAAGCATACACCTAGACCCCCGGCACGCGTCCGCAAACCACCCTCTCCTCGGCCTCCGGGCACAACTCAGGATGGCACCCGTAAATTTCCCAATGTCGCCTGCCTCGGACCGGCGGGAAGATGACACCTATGAAAATCTCGAAGCCCAAGGAATGGAGCGACCTCGAACGCAAAAAGCTTTCGGCGATGATCCGCCGGCGGTACGGCGCGGCGGAGATTGCCGCTGCTCTGCACCGGCATGTCGGCTCAGTCAAGCGAATGGCGCGAGAAATGGGGTTACTTCTGAAAAAATGACTATTGGACAAATTTCATCGATCTACTGCAAGAGAGAACGCCCGTCCGCGTTCGACCGATGCCGGGCCTTAGGTGCGGAGGCGATCGCATCGGGCTCATTCGGTGTAGGAGCGGTGACGCTCGGTTTCGACCGATTGGTTGGACGCCAAACAGTGCCGTGCCCGCTCGATCTGTGCGTCGGTGGCGCCGCGACTTCGGGCATACATCTCGGTCACGGGCGCTGAGAACTTCGCCACATTGGGGTTGTGATTGCGCGCTGCGAACGCTTCGGAGCTCGGAGAGATCGGCAATACGGCAGCAGCACCGAGAGCACGCACAATCATCCTGGTCATCCCCCCACTGAAGACTTCACCGCAGCAGGCCCGTGATCTGCACAAATCGAAGAGGGTTCTCCTCGGTAACGGTTACTCCGACAGAGAGGCTATGTAACTTTGGTCCAGGACGGTCGGTCTGGTGGCACCATCGAAAAGCACCGTGATGCCGGGTGTACGACTGCTGATTTCGACCACCGTCCCGGTCTTGTTGGCTAGCTCCGGGAACTGCATGATCCCAAGCTCGCTCATCTTGAAACGCGCGCCGACAACAAGCTCGCCAGTCGTCTGAGCGATCGTCCGATCCCGTCTCATTGCGGACCGAGCCGACGTTTTTCTGCGTTCGCCTTACCCTTTGGCTTTGCGGTGACGTACTGAACGCCGACGTGAGATCCATCCACCCAAATCAGCTCGCAACGCCGAAATGCCAGACCCGTGGAGGACAGAACCAAGAAGAATTCCTGTGCTTTCAGGGGGTCCGTCGAGCCCTCAACCTCAAGCTTGGCACCGCTTGCGGAGGCGTCGACGAGAATGCAGCTTCGTCGCCAGGTGCCATCGACACCCATGATGCTGACCATATGCTTATGTTCAAACCGGACACGGTAGGCTTTTCGATTGTCTTCCATCGTCCGCGATTCCCTATTTCAAAGCAGTTTCTCCAAATAAATGCGCCGCCTCCATGCGCGTCTGTGCAATGAGTGAATCGATCCTCGCCGAGTGAGCCAGTAGCACCGCCCTGGCTGCTGCATTCAATCTCGTCTGCCTCACGATCAACCGGATGCAGCCATTCGCGAGCTCAAGAAGGAAGATAGCCTGCCCAATATCGTCTGTTGTTTGAATGTCGAGCGCTTGAACTTGCGACAGCAGAACGGAAACGTTCGCCACAACGTCAGGCAGTTCTTGCCTCGAAAATCTTGTCCGAGACTTCGCCTTGTGAGGCTGTCGAAATCTGAGCACTGACGACATCGTCACAAATCTCTAGTGCGGGCCGGCCATTGTGACCTGCTGCGCCGAAAGTAATCGAAGAAAAGAAACGAAACGAATAGAACTATAGCTATGCGCGAGAACATCCAGCCAGGCCAACTCGGACAAGCCTGGCCATCACGACCACGCGCTCATTTTCCGTCGAATGCCCCAGGACTTTACGCCAAAGCGATTGACAAACAGTTATCAGGTTGCGAGCAGCCGTTATTGCCCTATGCAAGTTGCGTCGGGGACGCCATCGAAATTCGGCAACGTTGGCTCAGGAAAGACCTAGAAAGCGAAAGTAGAGCGCTGTTTGCCAATGATGCCGCCAAGATTCCACCTACCCGATGCTTGCAAACTAGATCACTCCCTTTTTTGCGACGCGCAAGCTGCGGACGTAATATCCTTGTCGCTGAACCGTTGATCGAATCTCCTCGCTGACTTTGAGAATTCTTGTTCTGCTCTTGCGCCACCTATTTGTCGAAAAAGCGCGTGGTATTGGGGAGCCTGTGCTGAGAACGAGCACTTCACGCTTGCCATTGCGGTAAACATCAAACATTTTTCGTCCCCGCGATTACATCAAAGCGAAATATGTTTCGTCATTCCGGTCGACGAGCTTACTAGCCTGCACGGCAGCGCGGGTTGCAAATTTGCAACGCTTCGCGACGCATCTCCATCAAGCTGATCAATGTGCCCGTCCTGAAGCAGAGCAGGACCGGCGATCAGTTCCGCACCGCAGTCGCGTTGGTAAAGGAGCGAGGCTGGCTGGAGCTCGGTGAGAGCGGCACGTGTGCGTGCCCACCGGGGCAAACAGAAGCATTGGGGTAGGCGAAGTACCGTGTGCAGCAGCAACTGAGCTATGATCGGGTTTGCGTCTACGTTCGGTCGCTACTGTCGTGCTGTACCGCCTATCAACGCGAGGTTTGGGCGCTCAGATGTCCGCTCATCCTTCAACAGCGCACAAACAGCAGACATCGTTGAAGGTCGCTATGGGCCAATAATAAGTGCCGCCGCCAGGTTGGCGGGCCTGCGTGACTCTCTCGTTTGGGGGCGACCCCTACTTGTTTGCTCATCGTTTTAGCGCAGCACGGGCGATCTTGATGTAGTCCATGCATTCAGGCCAATCTTCCTCTATCACCTCGGTCTGGGCACAGCTAAACGCCTTGCGCAAGGTTGCGATCACTGGCGCCGGATGTTTCTTCCGGAGCTCTGCCTTGATCATCCCAAAACCCTTCTGACAATCGGATTTGTTGTCCGCCAGTGCCGCGGTCGCGGTTATCATCACGGCCGCCGGTGCGACTAACAAGACTGAACGCAGCACATCTTCTCCTCCATTGCCTTTTGCTTGTTCGGCGGACAAGCTCGAAAAAGTCGGCCGGTCACGCCACGATCCTTACCGAGCTCCGTTCTGTCCGGCCGCGTGCCTCCTCCACTCGGCAAACGTTTCGAACTGTTAAAGCTCTCTCCTCGGAACCAACCGCATCGGCAGCCCTTTTCGGGCGTAACGTAACGCGCTAAAGGGGCCTGACTTCGGCGTGCGGCAGCAGCCTCATTTCGAAGCGGCGGGTTAGGACAGCAAGAACGATTGCAGCTTCCTGCACGGCAAAAGACGAACCGATACAAGTCCAAGGCCCAATTCCGAAGGGCAGATAGGCAACGTGAAATTCCCCCTCGATTCTCCGGTAAAAAACGTAAGGGGTCGAATGCATCGGGGCGGCTCCACAACGCGCGATGTCGATGAAGAACATACGGCGCTATCTCGATCAGGGAGCCTGCTTTGACTATCACCCAACACATCAGCCTCTAGCGCAGCCCGGCTGAGTGCGGCGACCGGTGGATAGAGCGCAGCGCTTCTTCTATAACTGCCTTTGGGTTCGCTGCCTCGCGGTTTCGGTCTGGCGCGGGATCATTCGATGGCCGCCTTCAAGACGGCAATCGCAATCTTCCATCAATTCAAGACGTCTCGGCGCGCCAGTCGCTAGCGCGCACCGCCATCGCCAATGATCGTGTAAGGCGCCCAGAACAGTGGATGCGCATATGCAAACTCCGTCTTCCCGTCGCTGTTGAGATAGCCGGGACCATCCACCAGAGCAATCATTGCATGCCGCAGTGCTTCGCTGCGGTCCAGTTTCGGATCGTCGGCCTGGCGCTTGAACAGATCCGTAATCAACTGTCGTGCCGATCGCGAATGCACCGACCAGTTCGTGACCAACAATGCGCGCGTGCCAGCGTAGAAAAACGCTCGACCGAGACCCGATACCGCCTCGGCACCGGCGCCCGCCCCGGCCCCAGTGTTACAAGCAGACAGGATCACCCAGTCTGCATCGAGCTTCAACGACAGAATCTCCTCCATCGTCAGCAGCCCGTCGCCATCAGTTCCCGTCAGTGACGGCGCCGACAAAGCGAGCGCTGGCTGGGTCAATCCATCGAGCTCACCGGGTATAAGCCCGTGGGTCGCGAACGCCACGATCTTGAATCGAGAAAGGTCCATGGTTTTGACCGCCTGCTCGTTGGCGTGCTTACCAAGATTCAGAACCTTGGACGGGTCAGATTTGAGCGCCAACGCGATCGACTTCAATTCGTCCGCAGTATCCGGTAGCCGCGGAAGCAAGGCCAATTCGGTATGATCGCCTGCTTTGATGTCCGGGATATTCCGACGTTGTAACGGCTGGCCACGTGTGGGGGTCGCCGCGTCGGCGACAGCCGGGTTGGCACGCTCTTGTTCCGCCTCGTCAGCCTCTTCCTTGCTGAAATAAGGATCTCCGAACGCGACAAGCTCTCGACGGTCTGGTCTTCCAGGCGGCAGCTTCCGCAGCGTACCCAGCGCAGAAGCGGAGGGCACCATCGTCACAGCGTGCGTGCGCGCCAACCAAGGCACGTCTCGGTAGCGTGCAAACAGCGGTTCAGCGTCGGCATCGATGTTCGTCGGCGCTGTCGGGAGCAGTGACAGTGGAAGCAGACCCAACGCCCCGTTCGTCACGACAATCAAGCTTTTGGCCGACTTCCAATCGCCCTCGATCGGCTTCAGTAACTGGTCGTAAAGCTCCGACGCGAGCTTCAGATCAAACGCCGGAATATCCGATATCAGCATCGCCTTTGGGTCAAGTGCCTCCCGCAACTTCATAACGGTGCGATCGAGTTTGGCAAGGGTTGTATTAATGCGAGCGAAGTTGACCGAGCGCGCCTTCCTTACGACCCACACGAAGCTGTCAAACTGGCCAAAATAGAACGAGAGCAGCGCTTCATCTTCGGAAAGCTGACTTTGTAGGTCAACCGCGTTAGCCCGGGCGGGATTGATGAGGTTGCCGTAACTTGGAAATCTCTTCGCAAGATCAGCAAGTGTCTGCGCCCTCGCCGCCTTGAGGGTTTCAATTTCGATCTGAGTCGCCTTTATGGCCTTCTCGTCGCATTCGGATGGAAGTTGGGCGAGCAGGTTATTCAATGCCCCGAGCGCCGCCCCGATCTGCTTCTCGCTATCCTGCGACGAGCGCACCAACTTTGCCAGATCGGGATTATTGACCGCCGCCCGCGCAGACGAGGCCTGAAGTGCACGCTGTACTCCCGGGCCGCGCAACACATCAGCGTAACCGAATGTCGTGTTCGCGACGTCGGCGGGCGCGAGGGCGGGGTTCAGCGCGAGCGTGCGCATATATGCTTCGACAATAAACCGGACGCGCGCGTCACGCGCCGCGGCGGTGCTTCCGCTATCTTCATCGGCGCCCCCTCCGAACTTGGACAGCAGAATCGGCAATGCCTCATTGAAGGCTTGCAGCGCCTCTGCTGTCTTGCCCTTGCGGGCGAGCGCCATCGCGACAAAGCCGCGAGCCGTTGCGGTATTGAAGCTCGCACTACCCGATCTAGTACTTTCGCGCTCTAGGGCGTGCTGAGCGATATCCAGCGCATCTTCGTTATTCCCTTTCGCCAGCATTACGGAGACACGCGCCAAGCCGCCGCTCACAGCTTCTCGGCGCGACGGCTCCCATTTGGCCGTCCAGGCATCGATCTGGTCATAAAGCCGGCTGGCGTCGTCGTACCGACGCTCGAGATTGAGTATCTGCGCAAGAAAGACCTGCGCTGCAATCATTTGCGCCGAATCGACGCCGTAACCGAGCCCTTGAAAGATGCCGATGACTTGTCGCTGCAGTTGCTCTGCTTCGCGGTAACGTCCCTGCTCCTGGAGCACGTAAACAAGCACGCTAAGGATGCCGCCCGTGTCTGCACTGAACTTGCCGGAATTGCTCAGTCTGTTGAGCAGCGCTCTCCGGACGTCTGCCTCGCCTTCGCCGATGCGGCCCTGCGAGACTTTGGCGCGACCTTCAAGCGCTAGCGCCCAATCTGACGATCGTTCGAATTGTCCATCAGGAGGTTTGCTTTGCCATTTCGGCAACGTTTTCACGGTAGCTGCGTAGAGCAGCGCCGCCTTGTGGTAACTACTTTCGGCCTCCGCATACCGACCGCGCGCCTCCGCGACGCGCGCGTTCCCGTCCTCAACAATCGCCTGCCAGCTCATGCCGTAAATGGCGAAGTTCGGCCACCGACGCGACTCCAGCAATAGCGTCCGATTGCGCTCGACATACGTCTCAGCCGAGTTTATGTCGCCATTTCTTATTTGTCCCACCGCTAACGCCAAGTTCAACCCGAACAACTTTCCCTTAGCGTGGCTGGAGAACGCAACCACCTGCTTTGACAGCAGGGCATTGGCGCGTTGGTTCTGGCCTGCATCACGTAGCCTTGCGATCAATAGCTGCTCGTAACGGCTGCCGACGTTGGTATAATCCACGCCGTGCATGTTACCGACCGCGAGTTCGGCATCGGCAAGTGCCTCGTCGTTGCGCCCGAGCTGTGTTCGAGCCACTCCACGCTTGTAGTAAAACGCGGCGAGTTCAGTGCTCTTGAGACCCGCCGGGACTGGGGCGTCCGCAGCGGCCGTGAGTTCCGCAATCTTTGATGGGTCCGGTGCCTGCTGGTCCAGAATGGCTGTCATCTCAGACGCTTTGCGCGGCGGCGCGACCAGGCTCGCTGGAGCTTTACTAGCGAGCAGAGCGGCTGCGGCAGCTACGTCCTCGGGCTTCGGGCTGCTGGCGGCTTTAGCCGGATCGAACAACTCGGCTTTCGGCCGAGATGCAAGCATGGCGCTCTGAACACAGGCTTTGACCCGAGGTCCTGCGCCGGCGCGGCAGGTTTGAAGAGTGCCTCCGTTGCGCATGCACTCGAGGACGATCGGCCTCCCCACTGAGTTGCGGCAACGCTCTATCGCCTGGTTGAGCTCGAGGGCCACAGCAGAAAGGCAGGACGCCTGCAGAAAGAGAAGAACCGCCCAAACCATACGCGCGGGCATAATCGCTTCCTTCTGAGATGATATTCCTTCCGAAAATCGACCTTTGCTGCGAAGCAATTTGCGCACGATTATGTCCCACGTCATTCGGCCGTCAAGCCAAGGTGACTCACCCATCTCTCAAGCGTGCTTGGCCGGGACGACCTCAGCCGCGCCTCGCAATATTCCATTGTCTATGGTTGTCTATGGTGAGACCCGCAGCACGATTATCGTGGTACCGGGGTGACCGTCGGTATCCTTCAGATCGATCCTGAGCAAATATTCGCCGGGAGGCGCCTCTGCGTTCGGCATGTCAATGCCGGTCGCCAGCGTGAACGGTTTGATTCGAGGAGTCAGATCCACGTTCGGGGATCGAAGCAAGGTAACTCTAATGGATTCAGGATCGATCTTCGTCCCCCCAAAAGATTGAAACGTAAGATGAAGCCTTAATGGCGAGGGAGTCGTGTCGGCAGGAGAGTTCAGCGCTATTTTCGGGCCACGCAGAATACCGCGCTGATCATCGATGACCGCCCCCCGAGGAGGCGCCTGTTTAGCCTCCACAGCTGTTATTAATTCTGCGGCTTGCGAAGGTGACGCCAGCAACCCTGCCAGCAGGGCCGCCATGCACAATCTCGGAGCCACGAGACCCTCACCTTCTCGGCTACGAAACACAAATGTAGCACGACAGAGAGCTGTCGAAAGTGCTTGCTTGTGGGCCGGTATGACTTTTGGTATGGGCACTCGGACACCGCTAATACGTCTGGTGTTGAAAGGCGATTCCCAGGTTGGCGGAGCTCGCATTCTAATGACGGTGCATGCACGCGTGCACGTAATCTTTAAAGCCGGGATCTTTCTTAGCTTTGACGAGGCCGATCGCACGGGCCTCGTCGCGGCACATTTCCTTTTTCTCGACGATTTCCGGATGCTTCTCGGCCTTGCACTGAAAGCGGAACGGTCCTCGCGGATATTGCCTGCAGTTTTGCGCTTCGGCGGCGATGACCAAGCTGCCGAGAACCATCGAAGCGCCAATCAGTATTCTGATCATGAGGCACCCGATCGAAGTATTTTTGTCAAACCTCGCCCTGGTAAGCTCGCTGCCGAGAACGGCCCCTTAGAATCGTAAATGCCGGGGCCGTTGGAGGTTGCTGGACCCAAGCCGAACTGAGCCTCGATTAGCCGATAAGTTGTAACCCTGATCGATGTAAGGCCGGTCGCTTAGAACTTCCGGCCACGGTTGGGGAAGAGTGCATCAGCGACCTCTGTCGTCGTTGCCGTTCGGGCTGCCATCGCCACCGCTATTGTCCCAGCCATTGTTGCCGTGGTGATGATGGTGAACCGCTCCGGCGCCGGACTTGGCAATTGCATTGGACGTCGGGGAGGTCGAGAGCAGCAGAGTCATCGCTGGAGGTGTCACGGCGGCGAGTTTTCCGCAGGCCTTCAGAAATTCACGGCGGTCATCGTCCTGGTCAGTCATGGGGTCTCCCCGGGGGCCGGCAAACAGATTAAATAACATTAAATATAATAAATCAATTAAATTGCGATCGTAGGTTTCGCCCGGTTGTTCATTCTTCGGTACTCCCTCAGGGAGAGCAGCCTAATAGAACTGTCGTGCGGAACTCCGAAACGCGCGTTGCCACCCCTCGATCTCCTCACCGACCTCGAGCGCCTCACCCGCGGAGGAATGGAGAGCATTCTTAGAGTATTCCGGAGTTGTTGAGGTGCCGGTGAGGGCGCCCCGCGCAGCCTCTTCGACACGTCTTCGAAGATCTTCCGATTCTGAGAGCTGCGCAGCTAGTTCGTTGAAACGCGCTGGGCAAGAAGAACTAAGGGGGGAATATTGCAGATGCGAAACATTCGGGAGCTCAGCTCCTCCTCATCCATCCGTGCGATCCTTTGGCGCATCACGTCGTGCCACTCACAAGCGACGTTCTCGACCCGCGTTCGATGGACCTCCAACGCGCCGCGCCGCTCCGATATGATGCAGCCGATTGTCCGAAGTTTACGCATAGTGAGCCGCAGAACTCGGCCGCCACGCCGGATCGGTGAGGCGCATGGCACGAACGCGGGACTGCTGTTGAAGAAGTAGTCCCCGCGAGCGGTGTTGAGCGCAGCGCGGCGGACCTACAGCCCAAAGCCTCGGCCAATCTCCCGCGCAAGCTTGAGCGCGGCCTCGGTATGGCGGCCATAGAAGAACGCTCGATCAAGCTGCGAAAAGATGCCCATTCCAAATAGCGCGATGGCAATGCCTCTAAACATAGTTGTGGACCGGGTTGAACGATACAGCGAAAGTTCAAAACGGCCCCAGCCGCAGGTTGGGAGAAACAGCCGGGGCCGGCATTCCCATTCCAGTGTGCCGCAATCGGCGGCAATCGGCACGCTCTTAGCAAGCCACGTGAAAGCTAATGAACCGTTTCGAAGCACGAAATTAGGAGCGAGGCGCCTGATCTCACAAACGCGCGCTTCGCAACGCAACATAGCGGCAACTCCCCGTGTTGTACGTTGGGGAGCGCCCCCCGAGTGGTATACTTCTCCTCGTGGGTGAAGATGAAACCCCGCGGCTCGCGCAGCATCGGCAAAGGTTTAACGTCTCACCGGGATCAGACAAATGAGCCGTTTCCTGCTGTGCAGTGTAGCCGCTGTCTGCCTCGCCGGAGGTTTGGTCTTCCATTCGTCCGAGGCGAATGCTGTCTTTTGGCGGGGCATCACCGCGCCAACTGACATCGATATTCATGGCTGGCCGATCATCAAAGAGCCCCCGCCGAGCCCATGCCAATGGATACGGGTGAGCGGTGGCTACTGGGTCCGACAGTGCGTTTACTAGGCCAGCATTGGCTCATCGTGCGGCCTAACTGCCGGCCGATCTCGGTTGCAGTCATACCGCTTTCGATGAGCGCACGGAAATGCGCCTCTTCCTCGGGCGACCACGGACGTATTTCCAGTCTATTATTATTGGACATCGCCAATCATCCAGCGACAGCACAGATGATCCCTGCGCACGCGGGGTTACCAGAGTTCCTCGAACGCGACGCCGATCAGATTGCCACTCGACCAGATCAATCGGCAACTTCGAATGCTGCGATCTCTTTCAAGCATCAGTTTGAATGTGGAGTTCATGTATTGCTTCGACGGAAGCTCGATGGCTGCGCCTTGATCCGACATGTTGACCACGCGGCAACGCAAACTTGCGCCGTCGCCGAACACGAAGGCGACCTCGTCCACCTCGATGCGCTCAAACTTTCGACGCTCGATCATTCTGTGCTGCCCACAACGAACTCATTCGTCCAATGTGCACCGGGTCTGGAGCAGCCGCAGTTGTCGCGCGATCTGCCTTGCCAAGTTCGATCGCTCCTTGGCGAGACTGCTTCTTTCCTCAACAATGTCGTGTCCGTTACGTTCAAGCACCTCGATCAAGGTGGCTTGGTTCTCAATGCTAAGTTGCTTGGCTGCAATTTCTCGGGAGATAGTTGTCAACTCATCGTCGCAATGTGAGGTCATGGGCAATCCCAAGGCGGGCCTGTCGGCGAGTAAAGCTACATCCTACCCCGCCGGCCCTGCGAAAACGTTACACTCGAGCCGTTCGGCTCGGTGCCGGCAAGCGGGACCCAGACACCGGCTCCGTACCAGGCGCATCCTGTTACCTTCCGCAAGTCGAATAGCACCGCTATGCCGGGGCTGCGCATATTGGTTTCGACAACCGTACCGGTCTTGCGGGCCAAGTCTGGAAACTGAACGATCCCACGCTCGCGCATCTTGAAACGGGCGCCGACAACAAACCTGTCAGTCCTCTGAGTGATCATGGGTTGATCCGAGCCCGTCTCATCCTGAACCGACAAGACGTTTCTGTGGGGCGTTGGCCTTCGTCCTTGCTGTCACGAACTGAACGCCGACGTGAGACCCATCCACCCAAATCGGTTCGCAGCGGCGCGGCCAGACCGACCATTTTAGACCGAAGCTAAATATCTCCTCGCTCGACGAACGATGGACCGCCGGCGAACCTTCTCCGACTTCTTCAGGTCGCGCCCACCATGACAGCACCAAGCCACAGCAACGGACTGAGCAGGAGGTCCGACGATTGGTCACTGGCCCGAAAGGGAATTGGCGCATCGAAGATCGCTGCCGTTCTGGGCCGCCACGCCGGCTCGGTGCGGCGGATGGCGCGAACAATGGGAATACCGGTGAAGAAGTAGCGCCCTCCGAGCGCATTGGACTCTCCGTAACTTTACGGAGTGCGCATGCAAGATGTTCAGCGTCTACTTTGCCATCGATTTTTGTGACCAGCTAATCTTGTTGGACAATACCGCATGAGCGTCAAAGCCCTAATGGCCACGATCCTTCAGAACCAACTCGCATCGCGCGGCGTGCATACATTGGCGCCCTCCGATTATGAGGCGATCGTCAAGCAACTCCTCGAGCAGCTCAACGAGCTAGAGCTCAATTTGGCTGCTCGCGAATTGGCCGGCAGGCAACCGCAAGAATAGCCTTGCCGCCGCGCATTTCACATCAGCCAACTGCGTGGCCTCGATCGCAGGGTCTTGGCGTTGCCTCTCGGAATGAGCCTGGGCCGATAGACCAAACCCGCGGCCGATCTCGCGCATCACCTGATGCGGCATCAGTATAGCGGCCGTTAGAAGATACCAAACAGGCGGGCAACCGTTTCACCGCGTCGGCGCGAGTGATTGTAACGAGCACCGTAGCGCTATGGATTGAGCGTTAAGCGCCTGAGCCTCACGTTGGTCTTGGGGCCTAATAGCTTCCAGCGGACAACATGCCTGGAACTCCTACATGTAACCTGATACCATGCTTCTATGAAAGCGTACAAGCGCAACCAGGTTGAGGACGCCATTGTGGCGACGCTCGGCGCGAATGACGACACGAACGTGCTGACGCGCCTGAAGCGCTTGTTAGACACCGACCGTGCCTTGGAGGTGCGTCCCCAATCGAACCAACCCGAACTGGCAAACTACGCGTTTGTGAGTGGCGATGCTCCGGGCAAGGGCGGCGAGATTCAGTTTTCGGAATATGAGAGCTTTGCCTTGCTGATCGGCTTGCACATGCTCAATCACAGATGGCCGCAGAAGTTTGTCGTCGAATCGTTGCGGCGCATCAGGCCTGCGTTGCAACGCCAGCATAAAAAGATCATGAGGCTTGATCCCGCCAACTTGTTCGATCCGGATCAGATCCCGCTGCAAGCTAAACCCGGGAGTCCAGCTTTGGCGACGCGCTCGCCGGTATTTTTGTTGATTTGGTCAGATCAACGGACAGCGGAAGACCCCGCCCCGGCCGTCGAGATTTTCGAGGACTATAGCGCAGCATTCCACCGCGGGATTGAAAAGCCGGGCCGGTCCACCACCTGGATCGAACTCACGCGCTCCGCACACGCCTTATCAGAACAGCTCGCCAAAACGCGACCGCGCAAGCGAGGACGCAGCTAACCAGCCGAAAAAATACGGACCACGCACCTCTCACATTTAATTGAACCCCATATCGACGCTTCAAACCAGAGTTGGCGCGACTGGTGCATAGGTGGTTGAAGCTACGGCGTGCCACTGAAGCGCGCATAGGGCGCGCAGACCGAATGCGCCGAAGGGCCAACGACGATGCACCCACGTCCAATTGAAACCTATATCGACGCTTCTAACCGGCTCGCCCCCGAGCCAACATCGGCGCTGCGGCGCCGGCAAGGTCACGAAGGAGAAAACCATGACCGCACCCTACCAACGAGGTCTTCACGCAAGTGGGACCGGTCGAGCATGTTGCAATCGAAGCAATCAAGCCGCCCAAGCGATTGCTCCGCAAGCACACCGATCGCGACAAGAAACAATATGCGAAATGCATCGAGGCCTTAGGCTTGATCACCCCTGTTATCATCGATCCCGCGGGCGTGATCGTGGCCGGTTTGATCTGGTACCTTGGCGCGCTGCAGCTTGGCTTGCGCGACCTCCCGGTCATCCGGGTCACGCATCTCACGCCCGAGCGACTCGAACTCTATCGGATTGCGGAGCAGCGGCTCGGCGAGCTAGCGCCCTGGGACGATCGCGCCGTCGCAGAAACCCTCAAGGAGCTCTCTCAGCTTGACCTCGGGTTTAGTCTCGAGGTCACCGGCTTCTCCCAGGGAGAGATCGATTTTCGCATCGAGAGCCTCGAATCTCTGCAGCTCGAGCCGGTTCCGGACCCGGCCGACGTCGTTCCTGCGGTTGTCTCGGCCCCGGTTTCGGCTGTCAACGATCTCTGGCAAGCCGGGCAACATCGGATACTGTGCCAGAGCGCGCTTCAGTCCGATTCATTCTCCACCCTCATGGCCGGCGAGCGCGCCCGCGCCGTGATCACCGATCCGCCATTCAACGTCCCCATTCAAGGGCACGTCTCCGGCAAAGGACACATTCGCCACCGCGAGTTTGCGATGGCGTCCGGCGAAATGTCCGATGAGGAGTTTACCGCTTTCCTGAGCGGCTATCTTCGCCGCTCGACCGAGCACCTCTTCCAGGGAGCCCTCCTCTACATTTTTATGGATTGGCGTCACTCCGCTCAGATTCTTGCCGCCGGCCAGGCAATTGGCCTCGAGCTCAAGAACATCTGCGCGTGGGTCAAATCAAACGCTGGCATGGGTTCACTCTATCGCAGCCAGCACGAATTGGTCTTTGTCTTTAAGCACGGCAAAGCGCCGCATCGCAACAATGTCGAGCTCGGCCGACATGGCCGCTTCAGAACCAACGTATGGCAATATCCCGGATGCAATAGCTTCGAACGGAGCGGCGAAGAAGGTAACCTGCTTGCCTTACACCCTACTGTGAAGCCGGTTCAGTTGCTCGCCGATGCGATCCTCGACTGCACGGAACGCAATGACATCGTTTTGGACAACTTCCTGGGCAGCGGCTCGACCTTGCTGGCTGCCGAAAGGGTCGGCCGGCGCCTCTATGCGACCGAGCTCGAGCCGCGTTACGTTGACGTTGCGATAAGGCGGTGGCAACGCCACACCGGCCAAAGCGCGGTCCATGTCCCAACCGCACGCCTGTTCGACGAAATCGCCGCAGACAAGCAACGGGAGTGCGCGCAATGACCAAGCGCAAATCTGAAAACTATTCAGTTGGCTACGGAAAACCTCCGAAAGCGCGGCGCTTTAAACCCGGCCAGTCCGGCAATCCACGTGGTAGGCCCAAAAAATGTCTCTCTTTGACCGAGCTTTTTGCGCGCGAGATGAAGCGGACGCGACCCATTGTAGAAGATGGACAGCGATTGCGTATCCAGACAGACGAGGTACTGGTCAAGCGAGTGGTCGATCTCGCGGTCAAGGGCAATGTGAAAGTCTTGACGATGACAATGAAACTGATCGAACAAATTCGCGAAATCGAAAGTGCAAAGATCGAGCGCGATTATGACGCGATGTCGATAGAGGAAGCAAGGGCCGCGTTCGTTCAACTACGGGACACCGTGCTGGCCGAGTTCCCCCGCGCCAGGGGGATTGCCGATTCTTTCCCGTAGTCCGGAGAAGATCCAGTTGCATGGCTGTCCGGGTAGCCTCGCGCTGGAGTCGTCTCAGATCGATCGCGGTTGGCTAGGCGAGCCTCTCCATCACCCAATCGTGCAGCCCCAGCCGCATGATGGTCGAACCGGCTCGCGACCGGTCCAGACGTGAATGTCGGAGCGGTCGTCGGGGGCGCTCAGCGCCCCCGACGGCGAAGGACAAATGAAGAAGAACCGGTCGAACTGCTCGGTGGCGTCCATTCGGCGGATATAGGCATCCAAAGTCTTTTGGCTGCCGGCAGACTCGACCTGAACTGCTGCCCGTTGGTTGATCACCGCATGCTCCAGCTCGAGGTCGGCCAACAAGGGTTTGCCGCAGCAATCCGGCGGTGCGGCCAATTTTCAGAACGAAGCCAACTGCCTTCTTACTCGCTCTCGCGGCTTAGCAAGCGAAGTGTCCGCTTCTGCTGCACCAAAGCAGCCCGGTCATAGCGCTCCAGCCCTTGAAGCCCTTTCAAATCTGACGGCAGTGGACCCGTCAGAAGCGCAGCCAACATTGCCTGCCGCAAGCTGCGGATGCGCAGCAGCGCGAGTTTGGACCGTGCAAGCGCCATCGCCGCGTCCAGTGTGACCTGATGCCCGAGCCCGGAAGCAATCGCAACGGCAAGATTCGCCGCCTCGGCAGGATCGCTGAGATCGCGCCGCGCCAGCCCATGACGCAGCGCGTTGCGGCTGGACCTCGTCTTGCCACCCGCCGTTTTCGGTCCCGTGCTGCGCCTGGCGTTGCTGCGATTGGCTTCGATTTGTCGAACTGACGTCATGTCAAAGCTCCTCGGCCGGGGGCCGGTTGTGGCGCCCGAACGCTGGCTCCAACGCATTGACAGATCAAGGTTTTTGGCCCGCTCTTTTAGCAAAAATGCTGCAGAAAGCACTGGCATTCCCGCGCAAAAGGAGCGTTCATCATCGGACCGGCCTTGGGCCCTTGGCCCCGGTCTTTCCCCTCGCAGCGGCGGGGGTTTTGGCGGTGCGGCGGCAAGCCGCGTCAAGCCAAGGAGAGACCGGTGACCACAATTGCAACCGACGGCGCCGAGGCGCCCCGCTCCGTCATTAATTTGAACCGCCACGACCGCCGCGCCTTCATTGGCGGCTCGGACGCGCGCATCATCATTGGCGACGATCAGGACGCGCTGCTTCGCCTGTGGCGGGAAAAGCGCGGCGAGATCGCGCCGCAAGATTTGTCGCGCAACCTGGTCGTGCAGGTCGGCCTCGCCACCGAAGCGCTCAACCGCGCCTGGTACCAGGGCGCCACCGGGCACGTGATCACCGACATCCAGAAGCGGGTGCGGCATTCCGTCCACGGCTGGATGGCGGCCACGCTGGACGGCATCGTCGAGCAGACCGGCGCGGTGTTCGAGGCCAAGTTCATGCTGCCCTGGGGCTTTACCGAAGAGGCGGCGGCGGAGAAGCACATGGCGCAGCTGCAGCACAACATGTGGGTGGTCGCGGCGCGCGCGGCCGTGCTCTCGATCATCACCGGCGGCGGCAAATGGCTCGAAATCACCGTGCATGCCGACCCGCTCTATCAGCACCTGCTGCTGACTGCGGAGAAGAAGTTTTGGCGCTGCGTGCAGAGCGGCGAGCCGCCGCTGCTGTTTGGCATCGAGACCCCGCGGCCGCGGCTCGCCGCCGTCAAGGTCGTCGACATGAGCGCGTCCAATGTCTGGGCCGAATGTGCGGCGATCTATCTGCGCACCCGCGACGCCCATGCCGAGCACGAGCTGGCCAAGACCGAGCTCAAGAAGCTGCTGCCGGAGGATGCCAAGGAGGCGTTTGGCCACGGCGTTCGCGCCAAGCGCTCCAAAGCCGGCGCCGTCAGCTTTGATCCGGTTGAGATGGAGCGCGTCCATGCATCAGGCCAGTGAGCACGTCGGCGCGATCGCGGCGGCCCTGGCCCGCGCCCAAGCCGAGCTGACCAACCCGGAAAAGACTCTGACCGCTCAGATCCGCTCGCCGTTCCTGCGCGATGACGACCGCACCTTTCGCTACGCCTCGCTGGCGAGCGGCCTCGACATCGTGCGCAAAACCCTCAGCCAGCAGGAGATCGCCACCGTTCAGACCACCCGGGTCGAGCCAACCAGTGGCCACATCCACCTCACCACCCTGCTCGCCCATTCCTCCGGCGAGTGGATCTCCTCGGACTGGCCGGTCTGCGCCGCACGGGACATCGAGGCGCCGCATCGCATGGGCGCGGCCCTGACCTACGCCCGACGCTACGCCCTGTTCGCGCTGGTCGGGATTACCGGCGAGGAGGATCTGGACGCCCCGGATACGGTCGCCGGTCCCCCCGCAGCGCGGAGCCTCAAGGCCGCGCCCGGCAAGGGCGCGCTCAACCGTGCCCCGGTGCTGCGGCCGGGCGAGTCCGCCGCACTTCGGGAGCAGCTGTTGCGCCAGCTCGACGCGCTGCCCGCCAGCACCGATCTGCTCGGCTGGGCCAGGGCGAGCCTGCCGCTCAAGAACAGCCTGCAGGAGCCGGATGCCCGGCGCGTCGAGGCGGCTTATCAGGCCAAGCTTGAGGACGCTGCCCGGACTCAGGCCGAGCAACCCGCCGTCCTGGATGGCGCCCCAAGCCCAGCGGCGTCTGCTGCGGACACCGACGCCGCGCTGCAGCCCGCGCTCGCCGAGGCTGGGCTCGCGCATCCCAAGGAGCCGCCCCGCAAGCGCAGCAAGGCACACCTGCTGTTTGTCCGGGAGCAACCCTGCCTGGTGTGCCGGCAAACCCCATGCGATGCCCATCATCTGACATTCGCACAAGCCCGGGCGCTCGGGCGCAAGGTCAGCGATGAGTTCACCGTGCCGTTATGCCGCGCCCATCATCAGGAGCTGCATCGGCACGGCAACGAACGGGCGTGGTGGGCCAACCTGCAGATCGCGCCACTGCCGCTCGCGCAGGAGCTGTGGGCGGCGAGCCCGGTCCATGGTCGGGCCGACAGCGCGGCCGCAGCCGTCCTCGCCAACCTGGGCGCGGAGGCCGCATCCCGATGAACGGCCCCTTCCAAACCGCACGCGAAGTGACCGCCACAGCGCTACCGGCGGAGTTTGCGGCCTTGGCGCCGCCGCCCCTGCTGCTGCCCGGCGAACGCCTCGACCATTACCACGCGCTGCAGCAGGCCATCTTTGCCGAACTTGCGCCCCGGTCCGCCATCGAGTGGCTGCTCGCGATCGATGTCGCCGAACTGTCCTGGGAGATCCAGCGCTACCGCGTGTTGCGGCACAAATTGCTCGAGACCTATCGCCACAAGGCGATCGAGGCAGCGCTGCGGCGCATCGACCTGGCGGGAATCGATCCCGACTTCGAACACCAGGCCGAATACTACACGCAGCAAAATGCGCTGAGCTGGCGCACTGACCCGATCGCCGCGACCGAGATCGAGGCGCGCCTTGCCGCCTATGGCTTCGATCAAGACGCCGTCACCACCGAAGTCTACGTCCAGGCGCGCGAGGTCCTGATCTTATTTGACGGCCTGCTCAATGCCGCTCAGACCAAACGCATGCTGCTGCTCCGCGAGATCAGGAATCAGCGCCTCGGTGCGCCGCTGCACCGGCCGCGCTGAAGGATCACAACGCGATCCAGAGTGCGACGGCTTGCGCTCAAGGATTGTTAAGTTCGATCGCACAGGCCACGCGAGCAAGCCACTACCGCTCTCTGATAATGAGCGCGCTCTACCGGCTCAAAGACCGAATTGACGAGGCAACGAACGAGGCAGAGTTCACACGATTTCAAGTACCGCCAACAGATCCAGCCGTGCGTCGCCGCACCATCTAAGGTCATACACCTCTTGTGTAGTCCTCGTATGTACGCCTCAATCCGTCTCGAAGTGACGTCGTCGCGCGCCAGCCGAGCCTTGCGAGACGGCTGACATCAAGCACCTTGCGTGGCGTCCCGTCCGGACGAGAGGTGTCGAAGGTGATCTCGCCGCGATAGTCGATGACCTCGGCCACCACGCGCGCGAATTCGGCAATGGTGATATCCTCACCGGTCCCGATATTGATAAGCTCAGCACCGGTATAAGTCTTCATCAGGTGCACGCAGGCATCGGCCATATCGTCAACATGGAGGAACTCGCGCCGTGGCGTACCGGTGCCCCAGACCACCACGCTCTTAGCGCCGGCGATCTTGGCCTCGTGGAAGCGCCGGATCAGGGCGGCGACGACGTGGCTGTATTCCAGATGATAATTGTCACCAGGGCCGTAAAGATTCGTCGGCATCACGCTGATGAAGTCGCTCCCATACTGGGTGCGATAGGCCTCTGCCATCTTGATACCGGCGATCTTGGCGATGGCATAGGGCTCGTTGGTCGGCTCCAGGGGGCCGGTGAGCATCGAGTCCTCGCGCAGCGGCTGCGGCGCCAATTTCGGGTAGATGCAGGAAGAGCCGAGAAACATTAGCTTCTGCACGCCATTTTGATGCGCGGCGTGAATCACGTTCGCCGCGATCGCGATATTGTCGTAGATGAATTCCGCCCGCAGCGTGTTGTTGGCGACAATGCCGCCGACCTTGGCGGCGGCGAGGAACACCACCTGAGGCGGCGCTTTCGCAAACCAGGAAAATACCGCGGCCTGGTCACGCAGGTCGACTTCGCTTCGTGTTATCGTCACGAGCCGCACGTCCTCCCGTGCAAGCCGGCGCACGAGCGCAGCGCCGACCATGCCGCGATGGCCGGCGACGTAAACGCTTTTACCCTTTAACTCAAAGGGAACTTTTGCCATCGCCGACGTCCCGCTTGGCTTCGGCGAGGTCGCTCGCCACCATCTCCCGAACGAGCTGCGCGAACGTTCGCTTTGGTGTCCAACCGAGCGTGTTGCGCGCCTTCGCGGCGTCGCCGACCAGCAGATCGACCTCGGTCGGACGGAAATAGGTCGGATCGATCTTGATGATAGTCTTGCCACTTTTCCGATCGACGCCGGTCTCCTCGACGCCCTTGCCGCGCCATTCGATCTGGCGGCCGACCTCGGCAAAGGCAAACTCGACCAGCTCCCGCACCGAACGCGTCTCGCCGGTGGCGAGCACGAAATCATCGGGCTTGTCAGCCTGCAGGATCTTGTGCATGCCCTCAACGTAATCCTTGGCATGGCCCCAGTCGCGCTTGGCATCGAGATTGCCGAGATACAGCATCTCCTCCAGTCCGACCTCGATCCGGGCAACGCCTCGCGTGATCTTGCGGGTCACGAAAGTCTCGCCGCGGATCGGGCTCTCATGGTTGAACAGAATGCCATTGGAGGCGAACATGCCGTAGGCCTCACGGTAGTTCACCGTGATCCAGTAGCCATAGAGCTTTGCGACACCATAGGGCGAGCGCGGATAGAAGGGCGTCGTCTCCCTCTGCGGGACTTCCTGCACCAGGCCGTACAGTTCGGAGGTGGAAGCCTGATAGAACCGTGTTTCCTTCTCCATGCCGAGAATGCGGATCGCCTCCAACAGCCGCAGCACGCCGATCGCGTCGGCATTCGCGGTATATTCCGGGCTTTCGAAGCTAACGCCGACGTGGCTTTGTGCAGCGAGGTTGTAGATCTCGGTTGGCCTGATCTGCTGCACCAGGCGGATCAGATTGGTCGAGTCGGTCATGTCGCCGTAGTGCATCAGGAACGGCACGTTGCCGACATGCGGGTCCTGATAGAGGTGATCGACCCGTGCGGTGTTGAACGAGGACGAACGCCGTTTAATACCGTGCACGACGTAGCCGAGCGACAGCAGATATTCGGCAAGGTAGGCGCCGTCCTGGCCGGTGACGCCTGTGATCAAGGCAATCCGACTTCTCATCCCAAGCCTTGCTCCTAACAAACACGTCGGGCGGACAGACTGAGCCCCGTTTCCTTACGTAAAGAATAGCGAAATCCGCTCCTTCTTGGCCATATCGGCTGCCCAGGGTCAACCCTCAACATCCGGGCTAGGTCCTCGCGGACGATCAACAGCGCGATCGCCCCCCTGATCTTCGCGCTGCCGGGCCGGCAACCCGAACTAGCCGCGATGCACCGTGTTCCCTATTGTTTCGGTGTGCATTGTGTCTGGTCTTACGAATTCGGATTTAGCGTAGAATCAAATGGGGCGCACCGCAGTCTGTTGGCAACCCTGCCCAGCGTCAGCCATGGCAGGACGACGGCGAAATCAACGGCTGCCTTTGTGGCACTCGCCCTGGTAAACTTTGACGTATGCTAGCGGATCGTCTCTCTGGTGGCCGACAGCCATCGATTATGCGCAATCACCCGCCCGTCCGGCACAATTCGTCGCCACCAAGCATTTTTGATGATCGATGTCCTGTAGTTGCGCTCCAGCAGCCACGCCATGCATTCAGCTTCCAACTGATGCGAGTGGGTCTCGATCAAGAATGCAACATCTGCCTGGTCGAGAAGATCTGCTGCGCTCTCGAGGACCTCGATCTCGGCACCATCGACATCGATTTTGATGAAGCCCCGCCCTTGCAGGGGGCGAAGCAGGTCCGCCAGAGGAACCATCCCTTCGCCCTTGCCGACAGGGCTGTCAATGATTTCGCAGGCATCCTTCCCAAATCCGTTGAGCTGCAGGTGGCGTCGCAGCGCATCCACCTCCGCCGGATCCGGCTCGGCTGCGATCGCCTTGATCGAATTGCCCTGGCGCAGGAAGTGGAGCGTCATTTCTCCGCTACCTGCTCCAATATCGAGCAACCATTGGACATTGGCCCCTGCAGCTTGCACGAAAGCATAGGTCTCCCTCTCCCAAAGTCCGAGCATCATCTGGGTCTGCGAATGCAGGTTGAGATCGAGCACAATATCCTTGTACAGACCCGATCTAACGCGCCGCGGGCTCCGGCCTTCGGGGACGATCAAGTTCTTGGTAAGCGAAAGCAGACGAGGCGGAACCAAATTAACCATCGAGGTAAGATTTCCCGTTCACTAATGCGATCTGTTAGAGACATGCTACGAGCGACAATGTGGCCACCCTATCAGACTCGCGCGGTGGTTTCTTCGAGTTTGCGAATTTGTATTAACGCCTTAACAAGTTGCGGGGACCAACCGTAGTGACAACCGTCGCCCTTAACTTCGCCGCTGTTCGGCGACGGATTCGCAGCGCATTCGCTGCCTACTTGTTCGCACGAACCATTCGGGTAGCCGAACAAATCATTCTCGTCCCTTTGTTTCTGTCCAGCTGGGGCGCCCAATCGTATGGCGAATGGCTTGCCGTCGCGGCTCTGGCCGGCTTTGCAGCAACGGCGAATCTCGGAATTGGGCAAGCAGCCGCCGCCGAAATCGTCCTGCAATCAACGCGCAACCAGCTTAATAAGGCATCACGCGTCGTCGTCACATCGCTCGTCACGATTGTGGCAAGTATCGCCGTTGGCCTACTCGGCCTGGGACTGATCCTTGCCCTTGCCGATCTGCGAGCTCTCGCCGGGATAGGGCTCGATGATATGCCTGCGCCGGCGCTTTTAGTCGTTGTTCTTGCAGGAGCCACCCTCATCACGTTCCTGAGCGAGCCCCTCGCCGGCACACTTTCGGCAGCGCTCGGCGCCGCCGTGCCGAATGCAATTGCGGCAATCTCCAAGACAATCGAGCTCGTCTGCATCGCCATCGCGCTTGGTGCTGGAGCTGGTCCTCTCGCCATCGCCGGAATCATGCTCGCAGGAGCTGCGCTTAATGTCACGTTTCACCTGATCTGGACGCTTCGCCGCGTGACATGGCTTTCATTTTCGCCGGCGAATTTTGATCTTGAGTTTCTGGCCCGCACCTGGCGGTCGGCGGCGGGTTTTCTCCTGATCTTCGTCTGTATCAACATTCTGGGCGTCTATCTGCCGCGCCTGTTAGTGTCACACAGCCTCGGCCCGGTGGCGCTGGCGACCTTTAGCGTTCTGGCCACCTATACCAAGACGGCACGGAATCTCGCGACCATGACCTCTCAAGCCACCCAGGTCGAAATCGGTCGATTGTGGGCAAGCGGCGAAACCAAAAACGTTCGTCAAATGGTTCGGAGAATGCTCCGCAACGCGACTCTACTCGCTGCACTGTTGCTGGTTGCAGAATTAGTTCTAGCCCCCACAATTGTCCCGCGGTGGACCGGAGGACATATCCCGCTGGAGTGGGAGCTCATGATTACACTTGCGCTCGTCGCGCTACTGGGGAGCTATTTCGACGGCGTCCTGCTTACGGCAAGCGCTCTCAACCAAGTTGGGTTGATCGCGTTTGGCTACGCACTAGGACTTCTCATTTGCATTGTAGGCGCCGCGATCCTACTGCCATGGACTGGGCGCCTAGTGACAGTTGGGATCTGCCTCCTTCTGCCCGAAATCGGCGGCGCGATCTCTGGTAATCAGATACTTGCTCGGATAGCGCGGCATTCGAAATGAGGTCGAACCCCTGCGATCTATGTGGGTCGGTTCGGAAGCCGCGAGCCAATCACAGCGGCGGGGTGACCACCCACGATTGTTCCGGCGGAAACGTCCCGCATCACGACGGCGCGGGCCTGGACCACGGCGCCACGACCGATTCTGACCCCTGGAGCGATGAAGCATTGCGCCGCGACCCAGGCTTCGGGCTCAATGACGATGGGACGGACGAAGATTGGAAAGTCTGGGGCCCGGTGATCGTGCGATCCGGTGCACACATAAGTCCCTTGAGAGACGACGACGTCATGGCCGATCTCGATTTCGCCTAGACTGTAGAGATGCACGTCGTCTCCGATCCAAGAATTCGCTCCAATCGACACTTTCCAGGGATAGACTATGCGCACCGATGGTCGGATCAGTACGCCCGGGCCGATCTTGGCGCCAAAAAGCCGCAGAACAAGTCTTCGCCAGGCAAAGAAGATCTGCGGGGTGGGCCGGACCAGAAGCGCCTCAACGATCCACCACACTTGCACAAACAGGGCCGACCGGCCGCGGAGCCCCTCGGGATTTGCATACCTTGAGAGATCTTGAACGGGAACGCCCTCGCCATCTGACATTTCGAGAACGCTCTTCTGCTGGTAACCACTCATCGAAATCCCTCGGGATGCTCTAAAATAGGCATTTCGTTAACGGGACATACCATCTAAAGATGAGCCCACGCTGACCCTTTGGTCGCTCGGGTGCTGGGGGCCATCATCCAATATTCTGGTCCGGACCGCACAGCCCTAAAGGCTGAGGGGTGTCTCTGCAGGTGGCGCTGCCAAACTTGACTTTTTTCATGAAGATTTTGGCGTACGGCCTCAATTACGCTCCCGAACTGACCGGAATCGGGAAATATTCTAGCGAACTGTGCGAGTGGTTGGCCTCGCGCGGCCATACGGTCGAGGTTGTAACGGCTCACCCCTATTATCCCAATTGGGTCCTTGCCGAAGGTTACGACAACCGGTCCTACCAGCATGAGATCAGGAATCTGGTCAAGGTCCGCCGCTGCCCGCTCTATTTGCCTCGGGTTGTGCCCTCCGGCAAGCGTGGCCGGATCATGAGCCACGCCTCCTTCGCAATTTCCAGCTTCCCCAAGCTGCTGGCCTCGGTGCGCCAACTGCGCCCGGATGTCCTGCTGGCCGTGACACCGTCCTTCCTGATCGCGCCCATGGCTCTGGCCGTGTCGAGAATGTTTGGAACTCCGAATTGGCTTCACATTCAGGACTTCGAGCTAGATGCCGCCTTTGAACTTGGGATGCTCGCGGGCAACAATCTTCGCCGTGCGGCGACATCCGTCGAGTCTGTCATTCTGCGCAAATTCGATCGAATATCGACCATCTCACCTCGCATGATGGATCGGTTGCATACCAAGGGCGCTCTGCCGGGAAGGACTGTAAAATTCAGGAATTGGGTCGACACGGATGCAATCAGTCCGGCGAATCGGATGACCCGATTTCGAGAACAGCTCGGCTTGTCCGATCGCCATATCGTTGCTCTCTATGCAGGAAGCATCGCTGCCAAGCAGGGCATCGAAAGCCTTGCAGAGGCCGCAGCTGAGCTCCAAAGCACAGCGCCCGAGATCGTGTTCGTCTTATGCGGTGGCGGAGCGTTGCTGAAACATCTGATCAAGATCACGGCTCCCCTCTCGAACGTGAGATTTCTTGATCTGCAGCCGGACGAGCGAATGCGGGAGTTACTTGCGACTGCGGATATCCATTTAATTCCACAACGTGCCCAGGTCTCCGATCTCATGCTGCCCTCGAAGCTCGCTCCTATTCTAGCCTCTGGAAGACCAGCGGTCGCGATGGCAAATCCTGGCACCCAGCTCGCGATCGAAATTGACGGCGCCGGCATTCCGGTGCCGCCATCCGACCGGCGGGCGCTATCCAGTGCGATATTAACGCTTGCGAGAGACGCCAGCTTGCGGATGCGCATGGGCGAGCATGGACGGGCCCTGGCATGCGCGCGCTGGGACAAGCAGATCATTCTAAGCGAATTCGAAGCCAGACTTGTCGATATCGCCAGCCGCAGGCACAAGAATGGGTGACATCGCGAGGCCAAGGGTCAATATTGCGGTCTGTGGGGACTTCAAACAGCTTCAGCTCATTCCCGAATTGGACAAGGTCGCGGACTTGGGCCGCGTCTATTACGCAGCGCGGCTATCGAGCAACGCCGCGCGACTACAAATCGAGCGATCCCAGGCTCGGAACCTGTTCTTGAAGGAATACCTTCTTCAATTTCATGCCCGATACCTGAATCACGCCTTCGCGGATACGATCTATCCTCTCTACGACTCGCTATGGCTTGCGGCGGCCCATGCCGCATGGCGGCCCTGTGACGTGCTGCATGTCGTGATTCAAGGCAAGGCCGTCGGCCTCTTGCAGAGAGCCAAGCGCGAGGGCGCCGCCATCCTTGGACATCCTATCGTTTGCCATCCTGCGTTCTTTGAACGCGAAATGCGCATCGAACTAGAGCGCTTGTCGATCGCGCCTGGCCCTTACGTCGCCGACGTCAGCAATAGCCTCGCCGAAATCGAACTCTGCGACAGGATTTACTGCCTCTCGACTCTTGTTCGCGACAGCTTCGTTGACGCCGGCTTTTCGGCTGACGCCATCGATATCATTCAACTGCCGACGGACCTTGAGACGTTCGTGCCTGCACGCGCCCCTGCCGCCGATTTGCCCTTTCGGGTGCTTTGCGTTGCCGAACTCAATCCGATCAAGGGCCACGTCTATCTGCTGGAGGCCTGGAAACGCTTGAACTTACACCGCTCGGAACTGATCTTCGTGGGCACTATGAGACACGAGATGAAACGAGCGCTCCAGCCTTACGAGGGAATATTCCGCTATCTCGGACCACTTGGCCGCAGAGATCTCGTGCGCCTCTACCAAACCAGCTCGCTCCTTGTCCTACCGTCGGTTCAGGACGGATTTGGCTTTGTGGTAACCGAAGCGCTCGCCTGCGGCCTGCCTGCGATCGTCACTGAGCATGTCGGCGCCCGCGACGTCATCAGATCGGGCGTCAACGGATTTGTCGTTCCGCCCCGTACACCTGAGGCACTTGCCGATACCATAGGCAAAATCCACGCATCCCGATCACTGCGGCAGAGCTTGCGCGACGGCGCCATTGCAAGCCGCGACACGTTTCCAACTATGACCGACACGGCAGAGCGGATCGCCGCAGCGTATCGTCGGACCTACGCTGCGCGCTTCGACAGCCCGAAAGCCACCGGACATAAGGCTTACGAGCCAGGCAACACCAAGTCGGCAATCGTACAGAGCAGATCGCCGTAATCTGCAGCGGCCGTTGCCCGAAGCGCGATGAACCGCTCCTTCGCAGCGGCCTTCGCAGCCGCGAGCGACTTCCGATCATCGCTCCAACTCTTGATCTGCGCGCAAGCGACCGACACGAAATCATTGGACGGATCGATGATGGGACCACAGTCTTGGTTCACATCCTCGCTCAGACAGCCTCTGGCAAATGTGATCACTGCCGTGCCCGCCGACATGGCTTCGAACACCACATTCGGTTGGGCCTCGTTGCGGTACCCTGTTGGAAACACAAATACGTCGAGCCCCGCCAAAAACTCATCCTTGTCGGGACCGTAAAGCGCACCGACATGGATCAATCGCGCTCCAAGCTCGCATTGGGCGGCCTGCACTCTGGCACGGTCTTCTTCGAACGGGATCGGGCCCGCCAGCATCCCCGTGATCGGAAGGCCGCATTGCACGCACGCTCGCAGCAGATCGAGAAAAAGATAAAGTCCCTTTTCCGCGGTAAGGTTGCTCAGGAGCCCAATCCTGATCTCATCACTTCCTTGCAAGCGCGTGCCCGGGGCGGCGGACAGATGTACAGCATTTGACGAGATAAGCCCCCTCCAGTCCCCCTGATAGTGTTTCCGAAATCGCAGTTGCATCATCTGACAGAGAAAGACGTGGACCGCGCCATTCCCGGCAATCAAAACCAGAGCGGACATCAGCCAGCGCCGCTGGTCGATTGCGGAGAAGCTGTGGTGATGAATGACAATCGCCTGTTGCGACAGGCGCGCCAGTCCTGTTAGGAGGATCGTATAAACTATACCCAAGCCGCCATCCGCAGGAATGTAAAGGCAAGGGTTCGGACGAAGCCCGTTGCGCAGGACTCCGACTGCTGCCGCGAGGACCGACGAGATTCTCCGCCAATGGTAACCCCATGAACGTCGCAGAGAGCCGGACGACAAATCGCAACGATGGACGTAGGCGAACTCGGCAAGGTCCGATGCAATCGCCTCGGATATCTTCGCCAGTCCGTGTAACGGCGGGGGAAAGGCCGCAGCAATGACGACATTACGCTTTTCGCCGATCATGCCCAATTCGCCGTTGCGGTCGTCTTACCCATGCGAAGAGACTAGACTAGAGGATTCGGCTCGAGCCATCAAACGGGCAATGGCCGGGGACTTGTAGTGCATGTCTGTCGATTGACGCCGGAGAGACAACAGTGCTGAGAATAGCTCGCATGATCGCGTCCCTCCTCTTGGGTTGTGGAACGTTCGGCACGGTCGTCCATGCCGAAGGGCCGCCGGTGCCTCGTATGGTCTTCGCGCACTACATGGTCTGCTGTCCAGCGAGCGGATTGGGTGCAACGGTTGACGACTTCAAGCGGGAGATCCAGACCGCCCAATCCTACGGCATCGACGGATTTGTGCTCAACATGCCGAGTTGGCTGCGCGAGCCAATCTACCGCACCATCAGCCAGCGGATTTTTGCAGCCGCCGAAGCAAGCCCTCTATCCTTCAAGCTCTTCGTATCCTTTGACGATGTCTCGGTTGAAGACACTGTTTCGATGCTTACCGAACTATCGCGCAGCCCGGCATACCTGCGGGTCGACAGCCGTCCCGTCGTCAGTACATTTTCGGGGGTACCGGAATGGGGCTCATCTCTCTCACAAAGGCTGTCGTCGTTGGGGTTAAAGCCCTTCCTAGTGCCCAATTATCAATACCTCTCGGGAGCGTCGTGGGCGAGAAACTACAGCCACCCTACTGCGGAATTCCTTGATCGGCTGTACCGAGAACACCCCGAGATGGACGGCTACTTCAACTTTGGGCCTGATCTTGGCCCGGCGCCTCCACCCAGCGACGGCCGTGTGGTGGCCGAACGCAGCCGAATGGCCGGCAAGGTTTCAATGATCGGCATCTCACCCTATTATCGTGGCCTGAGTCACAACTACCGTGTGTTCGAAAGCGGAGGCTTCGAAGGCATGGCAGCCCAATGGGTCGCTGCCATTGAGAGCGGAGCAAACTGGGTCGAAATCGTGACTTGGAACGATTGGGGTGAATCGACTTATGTTGCGCCGTTCGGCCACATCCGACAGCAAGATCTGTGGAATTATCATTGGGGCCCGCTGCTCAGCCATGAAGCTTTCCTTTCGGCTAGTCGTTACTTTGTCGCGTGGTTCAAATCCTCCGTCCGCCCGGTGATCGATCATGCTGCGATCTACTACTTCTATAGGCTTCATTCCAAGTTCGCCCAGGGCATCGCTTCCCCTGAAACTGGCAATCAGGGACGCCCTAAGGGATGGGAGAACCTCGTCGACGGAATCTATGTGACGGCATTCTTGCCCCGAACGTTGACGGTGGAGGTAGCCGTCGGTGGGAAGCGTCAATCCGCAGCACTTCCCCCAGGCGTCCAACACCATCGATTTGAACTCGCTGAGGGACCAGTCACCATCCAGATTCTGGAGGATGGCCGCGTGATTGGTCAGAAAGAGCTGGAATTTCCGATCACAAAATTGGGGCAAATCGGGAATTTTAATTATTTCGGAGGTGATATCCGACTGCCATGATAACAAAGGTTCTTTGAGTCGCCCCACGCGACCACGTCCACGACGGTTCGGATGATCGAAATCGCGCTAATCGTTCACGTCATCTTCTTTATAAGCCTGCTCGTCGGTCTGCACGCGCGCGGCTATCTAAACATCTATTCCGGACTTTTTATCTACCTCGCATTCCATTTCATCGTATTCGTGCAACGCCCGGTCGTCGTGTATCTGTTCGATATTCGCTCCGAATTTGAATTCATGATGTACATGCCCGACGATGGCATCTTCCTAAAGACGCTGTTCGTTGCCGACCTCGGATTGGTAAGCTTCATCCTTGCCTACTTGACGGCGCTTGGTTTTAGATCGACAGAGCCGACGTTCAACTTCATCGAGCTCACGCGCACACAGCTGCGCTCATTTCAGCTCGCATTCCTTTTGCTGTTTCCTCTGATCGCCTATTCGCTCCTCCTTGCTCTCACCATGCGTCAGACGTACGGCGTGGAAGTGTTTCTGGAGCTGGGAAAGATCAATATGACGGTCGATCCGGCGACAGGTCATAAACTTTTTAGTGACACCACGGCGTATGTCGTCAACGCTCGCGAGTTCGCGTTCCCGTTCGCAGCCCTGCTCATTCACGTGACCCGCGCTCGCTGGTGGTCCTTTCTCGCCATCTTCTTCTGCGCATTTGTTGCCCTGCAGCTTGGCGAGAGATGGGAAATTGTGATCTCGACTTTGGTCGCGAGCATGATGACACTGTATATCCACAAGCGGCACACATTCGCCTGGAGCCACTACGTAGGCATGGCCATCGTTTTGGGGTTGTTCGTGGCGATCGGCCAAAATCGCGACAGCCTGGTCAAATTCCTGACCACCGGGGAGTTTGAATTCAGCTTTGACATTGCGAAGTCCTCTTTTGGCGCCCATCCAGACTTCGCCAATTTCGACTTCCTCAGCTATGTCATCGCGAAGGTTCCGGACGTCAGCCAGACCTATTCTTACTTCACGCAGTATCTTGGTATTTTTACGCAGCCGATCCCTCGCGTGTTGTGGCCCGACAAGCCCGTCGGCTCACCGGTGCAGTGGGTGAACCTCGACGCCTACGGACGCTTTACCTCCAGGACCACCTCCCTCGTCGGCGATGGCTGGATCAGCCTCGGTTATGCTGGCGTGGTCATTACCATGGGATTTTGCGGGGCATTTTACGGCGCAATCTTCAAACGCTTTTGCCGGCCTTCGGTTTCGGTGTATTTTTACTTGGCCTATTTTTGGATGGTCAGCCTGCTGCTGCAGTGGGCGCGCGACGGAAGCCATAAAATTCTTGACTTCTTTTTGTTCTGTATCGGTCCAATTGTCTTCGCCTCCTTCATCGAGCGGATCCTTTGGGGACGACAGCCGGTTGTCGCCGATCGCGCTCGGGCATGAGGGTGCTTGGCTGACGATTCAGTCGTACCCAGCGCGGCGAGCGAGATCAAGCCGTGATCGAAGGCCGTCGTGCGGACCCCGTCGCCAAAGATGCCTACCTATTGGCCCGACGGTTGGCAATGCGCAGGTATCGGCCTGCACCTGAACTCACCTGGCGCGCACCGAGGACTAGGCCGCACCGCTGGCGAGATGCGAGGCGTTACGGCGGTTGTTTGCACCTTATCTCCGTGTGATCTCCGTGTGCCGCTGCGCGCTCTTTCGCTCGCAGCAAGGCTCCTCTATGCTGCCTGCGATTTTAACCGTGAGTCTTGGTACCGATCGCTTACGCCCGCGCCGAGTCGCTCTCGATTGACGATCGCTTCCGAAACGGGTCTCGGATAGGCGACGAAGGATTTGAATTGATGAATTGGGCAGGTCCCGGGCAATATCGATTGCTGCTCGCGCTGATCGTCGTCGTCACACATGTCTCGCGCTTCAATCTCGGGCACGCCGCCGTCTATACCTTCTTCTCTCTCAGCGGCTATTGGGTGTGCTCGATGTGGCACGCCAAGTACGCGGCCTGTCGGCAACCCTATGTAACGTTCCTGATCTCGCGGTTCTGGCGGCTCGGGCCGGTGTTTGCGATCTGCTCAGTCGGGGGGTGGCTGATTGCAGTGCCCAATGACGCACCGGTCATTGGGCCTATGGCGTGGTTGGCCGAAGCGTTTTCAAGCATCTTCATACTCGGCTACGCGAGCCTGCCGATCCAGCCGAATGTACCTGCCTGGTCGCTTGACATCGAGATGCAATTCTATCTCGTTGCCCCTTTGATCGCGATCTGCGCGATCTATGGTTGGCGCGTGACCATCGTCGCCAGTCTCTGTCTCTCCGTCGCAGCGTGCGTCGCCACGCCGTCCGGCCTGGTGCTGCGCTATTTGATCTTCTTTTCTGCCGGCGCTGCCGCCTTCGCGGCGCAATGGCATCCGTCACGATCCCTGGCCCTCCGCAGCGTCGCCCTGGTCGGTGCAGCGCTGCTGGCGCTGGCGATATGTCCTTATCGCGACATCCTCCTGGGAGGTGCGCATCCTGGCCCATTGTTCAGGTTCAACGAATATCTCAACATTGCAGTCACGGTGGCAATTCTGCCGTGGACGATCTACACGACCCAGCAGCGAACCCCAACGCTAGACCGCATGTTGGGCGACCTGTCCTACATCGTCTATCTCGTCCATTGGCCGGTGCTGCAGCTCATTGACGTGGCGAGCGGGTCGATGGCGACACGCCTGACCCACGTCGCGGTCGCGGTGGCGGCAATCGCGGTCTTGAGCTGGCTCATTTGGAAGCTAGTGGACGGGCCATCTAACCGCTTGCGCTCGCGGTGGGTCGCCGCGCGGGCTGGCCAGTCCAAACACGCCGATGTGTCAGACGCTGTGGCGCCTTTTCCGACCGGACCCGTGCTCCAAGCCTCCGCGCCGCGGAGGGTCGATCGCGAGGTTTGACTGGCGGGTGATGCGCTCTAGGGACCCAGCGGCGTCCGTGGCGCTGCGCAGCAGTGGTTCCCCCGAAGGTCACCTGCGGTTGGTCGCGCGATCTTCAGCACCTGCTCGATCGCGTCGTTTGTTATTCGCCGCTGCTCTGCTGTTCGCCGTCACCGTGGCGCAGCTGCGGCTTCGCCGCCACGATCTGCCTCACCATAGAGCGGGATCGGCGCCTTTCGGCTTTGGAGATCTCCACAACAGGCATCGGCAGCTTCAGCATCGGCTTCGCGATCTGCGATGCCGCGACATAGGCGATGACCTGTTTGCTTTCTGCGCATGTCGAGCAGATCGCGCTGCTACGGTGGTAACCTGAAGTAACAGCAAGCGTGGCGGTGACCAGCTGGACCTGCTGGCGCCAGCGCAGTCCCAGCCGCTCCTGAATACAATGATCGCAATAGGCACGCCCGGCGCAGCGGACGAGGAATTCGTTGATCCGTTCAGGTACAGTTCTGCTACTCATAAAGACGCCCCCTAATGACTCAAAAGCCCCGCGTTGCCCAACACAGCAAAGCTCACGCCAACTCCTCAATAGCTTGACGGCAGCAACATGGTTGTGACACGCGCGAAACGCACGCTGCCATCCAGATCAAATGCTGATGGCCCCCCAAGGCCCGTTGCTTCAGAAAAAGCATTCCGTATTCGAAAAGTCGCAGTGACGACGTGAAAGTGAACGCTTCAAAGTCTTGCAGGAAAAAGCTCGGACGCCTTCCAAGAATCCCCTTATTTGACCCGTAAGTCTGTACGACTTCTTGCCAAGTTCAAATCTTATTTTTCACGAGTTCGTCAGCCTTTCCTGCCGTTAGGACCTTAAGCCCCAGCTGCTGACGGCGTCGCACCAACCGTCTCCAGATACGCATCCAGCTCCTCGGCCAGCGCACGCTCCCACGCTGGAGGCACAAGCCCGTAGGCTTCCTTTAGGCGCGTCAGATCCAATCGCGAATTGGCTGGGCGCGTGGCCTTAGTTGGGTAGTCCTTGGTGGCGATCGGGAGGACCTCGGTAGCCTTCAGCGGTACGCCTCGGGACCGCAGCCCCTCCACGATCGCGCTCGCAAACCCATGCCAGCTGGTCGAGCCTGAATTGGTGAGGTGGATCAGTCCGTTCGCGCGCGCGAAAACATCGGACAGGTCTGCCCCGCGTCCCAGGATTTCGACCAAGACCGACGCGATGGTGCGCGCCGTCGTGGGCGTTCCCCACTGATCCGACACCACACGCAGCGAGTCGCGCTCGCTGGCGAGCCGGATCATGGTGCGCATGAAATTTGCGCCTTGCGCGGCATAGACCCAGGCGGTTCGCACCACCAGATGTGCCCCGCCGGCGCTCCGAACCGCGCTTTCGCCTGCAAGCTTGCTGCGACCGTAGGCTGAAAGCGGACCCGTCGGGTCGTCTTCCCGCCAAAGGTTACGTCCGCTGCCGTCAAAAACATAGTCGGTCGAAAAGTGAACCATTGGGACGTCGTGCGCGGCAGCCCAGCGGGCCAAAGCAGCCGGCGCGTCGCCATTGACGAGGAAAGCCAGCGCCAATTCGTCTTCTGCCTTGTCCACGGCGGTATAGGCCGCGGGATTGATGATCAGATCCGGCTTGAGCGCCTCGAGCTTGCCGGCCAGCGACTCCGGCTTTGAGAGGTCGAATTCATGACGTGCCAGCGCGATCACCGTGTGCTGATCGCGCAGCAGGGGCAGCAGCGCTCCACCCACCTGCCCTGCCGCTCCGGTTAAGAGAATGCGCATCAGATTTGCCCGAAGATTGGGAGGTTCTGGACCTCCGCGAGCAGCGGGGCAGCAGCGTCCTTGGCAGACAGGGAGGGATTGTCGATGCCCCACTTGATCCCGATGGCCGGATCGTTCCAGCGGATGGAGACCTCGTCCTTCGGGCTGTAGAGGTCGTCGCACTTGTAGAAAAAGTCGGCGGTCTCGGAGAGCACGACAAAGCCGTGGGCGAAGCCGCGCGGCACCCAGAGCTGGCGGCGGTTTTCCTCGCTCAATTCCACGGCAACGTGCCGCCCAAAATTCGGGCTGCCGACGCGGACATCGACGGCGACATCGAGCACCCGCCCGCGCATTGCGCTGACCAGCTTGCCCTGGGTGTTGGGATTTTGCAGATGCAGGCCTCGCAACACGCCCCGGGCGGAGCGGGACATATTGTCCTGAACGAAAGGACGATGTATCCCCGCTTCTACGTAACGTTGAAACTGGTAGGTTTCCAAAAAGAAACCCCTCTGGTCACCGAATAATTTTGGCTCGACAATCAGGACTTCTGGAAGCTCGGTCGCAACAACATTCATATTCAGCGCCTAAAACATCCCGGCGTTTTACGGTTTACCCTAGGTTTATAACAAACTTGTGCAGCGCACGCCATCTGCTACGTTCGGAAATAGTTAAGTCATGTGAGGGGCTATGAAGGGCATCATTCTCGCCGGCGGCACCGGCTCGCGTCTTTATCCGGTGACGACCGTCGTGTCGAAGCAGCTGCTGCCCGTCTTTGACAAGCCGATGATCTACTACCCGCTGTCGACGCTGATGCTGGCGGGGATCCGGGACATCCTCATCATCTCCACCCCGCAGGACAAGCCGCTGTTTCAGCGCCTGCTCGGCACCGGATCGGACATCGGCCTGCGGTTTGAGTATGCGACGCAGGACACGCCGCGGGGCCTTGCCGACGCCTTCATCGTCGGACGCGAGTTCGTCGGCTCGGATTCGGTCGCGTTGATCCTCGGCGACAATATCTTTTTCGGTCACGGCCTGCCGAGCATGCTGTCGAGCGCCTCGTTCCGCAAGAAGGGGGCGACCGTGTTCGGCTACGTCGTCAACGAGCCGCAGGCCTATGGCGTGGTCGAGCTCGACGGCACCGGGCGGGCGCTGTCAATCGAGGAGAAGCCGAAGCAGCCGAAATCCAACGTCGCGGTGACCGGGCTCTATTTCTACGACAACGACGTGCTGGACATCGCCGCCAACGTCAAGCCGTCCGCCCGTGGCGAGATCGAGATCACCGACGTCAACAAAGCCTATCTCGAGCGAGGCGACCTCTATGTCGAGGTGCTCGGCCGCGGGTTTGCATGGCTCGACACCGGCACCCATGCCTCGCTGGTCGAGGCCAGCCATTTCGTGCAGATCCTGGAGCAGCGCCAGGGCCTGCGCATCGCCTGCCCGGAGGAGATCGCGCTTCGGCAGGGCTACATTTCGCTGCAGCAGTTTGAGAAGGTCGCCGAAAGGTCCGCCAAGAGCAGCTACGGCGAATATTTGCAATCGGTCGCGCGCAGCTTCGCGCGCTGACCCACCATCGGAGAACGGGGCATGCGTTTCAAGGGTTCGACGATCTTCGTGACCGGCGGCGCCGGCTTCATCGGCTCGGCGGTGGTGCGGCACCTGTTGCGCGACACCCATGCGCGGGTCGTCAACATCGACAAGCTGACCTATGCGGCCAATCTGGACTCGCTGCCGGGCGCCCAAGGCAATCCGCACTACGCCTTCGAGCAGCAATGCATCTGCGACGGCGCGGGGCTGCGACAGCTTTTCGAGAAGTATCAGCCCGACGCGGTGATGAACCTCGCCGCCGAGAGCCATGTCGACCGCTCGATCGACGGCCCTGGGGAGTTCATCCAGACCAACATCGTCGGCACCTTCACCATGCTGCAGGAGGCGCTGCGGCACTGGCGCAGCCTCACCGGCGAGAAGCGCGAGCGCTTCCGCTTCCTGCACATCTCGACCGATGAGGTGTTCGGCTCGCTGGGCGCGGACGGCCTCTTCACCGAGACCAGCCCCTATGCGCCGAACTCGCCCTATTCGGCCAGCAAGGCCTCGTCCGACCATCTGGTGCGCGCCTGGAGGGAGACCTATGAGCTGCCGACGCTGGTGACCAACTGCTCCAACAATTACGGGCCCTATCACTTCCCGGAGAAGCTGATCCCGCACATGATCATCAAAGGCCTTTCCGGCGAGAAGCTGCCGGTCTATGGCGACGGCAGCAACATCCGCGACTGGCTGTTCGTCGAGGACCACGCGAAGGCGCTGAGCCTCGTGCTGGAGCGCGGGCAGCCGGGGCAGACCTACAATGTCGGCGGCCGCAACGAGCGCACCAACCTGCACGTGGTGGAGACCATCTGCGACCTGCTCGACGACCTCGCCCCTGATGAGGCCGGCCCGCACCGCCGCCTGATCTCCTTCGTCACCGACCGCCCCGGCCACGACCACCGCTACGCCATCGACGCCACCAAGCTGGAAACCGAGCTCGGCTGGCGCGCCGAGGAAAACTTCGAGACCGGCATCGAGAAGACGGTGCGCTGGTATCTCGAGCAGAAGCCCTGGTGGCAGGCGATCTTGGAGCGGGGCTATCAGGCGAAGCGGGTGGGGTTGAGCAAGTAGGGTCGCCGTAACGGGTTCACCGTCGGGGTGGTCGATACAAAAGTGCGAAAACAACCCCATGCACAGTAGAAAGGGTTTTTGCGCGCGAGTCATGCCGGATTTGCGGAACCCTTTGGTAAAGCAGAAAAATTTGGCGCCGCGAAGCAATGGAACCGCACCGACGCAATTGTGGATTAAGAGATGCAACGAGCCCCTCTTCTGGTCACCGGCGCGGCCGGCTTCATCGGCTTCCATGTCGCCCAGCGCCTGCTGAGCGCCGGTGAAACGGTCGTCGGGTTCGACAATCTGAACGACTATTACGACCCGGCGCTAAAGTCCGCTCGCCTGGAATTGCTGCGCCCTCATCCGAACTTCAAGTTCGTGAAGCTCGACCTCGCCGATAGAGCCGGCATGGAGGAGCTGTTTCGGCAGTATCGCTTCCCCACCGTGATCCATCTGGCCGCGCAAGCCGGGGTGAGATACTCGCTGGAAAACCCGCACGCCTACGCTGAGTCCAATCTCACCGGCTTTCTAAATGTACTTGAAGGGTGTCGTCACAATGGATGCGGACACCTCATTTACGCGTCCTCGTCCTCGGTATACGGCGCAAACATAAAGCAGCCGTTCTCAATTGAGGACCGGGTCGACCACCCCGTCAGTCTGTACGCCGCAACAAAGAAGGCGAATGAACTGATGGCACATACATACAGCCATCTGCACCAGCTCCCAACGACCGGACTACGTTTCTTCACCGTTTACGGTCCGTGGGGGCGGCCCGATATGGCTTACTTCTTGTTCACAAAGGCAATCATTGAAGGCAAGCCAATCAAATTGTTTAACGGCGGTAAGATGAAACGGGATTTCACTTACGTGGACGACATTGTCGACGCAATCGAAAGAATTGTCTTCAGTGCTCCATCCTTGCCCTATCGGATCTACAATATCGGGAATAATAAACCGGAAGAATTAGGGAATCTAATTTCCATTCTTGAAAAGGAATTAGGGACTACAGCCGAAAAGATTTTACTACCAATGCAACCTGGCGACGTCGAATCTACTTATGCGGATATTGACGCTACGGCGCGCGACTTCGGTTTCGCTCCACGAGTCAAGCTTGGCGAGGGATTGGCGCAGTTTGTCGCCTGGTATCGCAGCTTTTTCCGCGCTTAAGGTATACGATCCGCAAACTGCCTGAGGGGTGCCGATGCGTCTTACGCGCCGCTCGTTTTTGACTACGGTCGCAAGTGTCGCCTTAGCGAAATCATGCCCTGGCGCCGAACCGAGCGGCAAGCGCCCTCTGGTTGGCGCGATCCGATGGGACGCTTGGTATGCACCCGGTAGCTCTGTCACGGCTGCTGTCGAAAAAGCGCTGAGCCCTCCGCAATACCAATGGCGCGCCCCCTTCTTTGCGAAGGTGCCACCTAGCTTAAACGCGCAAGTAGAACTGCCGCACGCCTCTCAGAGCCTGATTGATCTGGAAATACAACAGGCCGCTTACGCACGTTTGGACTATTGGGCGTTCGTTGGTTACGGAATTGACGATCCCATGTCTCTCGCGCTGAGGTACTACCTGTCCAGTAGCATAAAGGACCTTGTAAAGTTCTGTTTCTTTACGGAACTGGCTCGGTGGGGAAGCGCTGACAATTTATCCAGTATCCCGCGAGAACATATCGAGTTGATGAAGCGCCCACAATATGTTCGGGTGCATGATGAACGCCCACTCTACTTCCTTGGATTCATCGACAAGAACATCCTCTTTCAGAGATGGAAAGGCCCGGACGGATTGCGCAGCCAATTGGCGAGATTTCGTGCTGAAGCAATCTCGGCTGGCGTTGGAAATCCGTATATTGTGCTGGCCGGACCATTTGCCCAAGCTTCTGAGTGGAGTTCACTCGGCGGCGACGCAGTCGGAGCGTATGCATTGGGTGATCCGCTTGGTATTGGCTCCTATTCAGCCCTAGAGAAAGTTGTAGAGCAGCGGTGGCGCTCCTTGAGTAGCCTTGGTCTCCCGTTGGTTCCAACGGTGATGGCTGGATCAGATAGGAGACCGCGTGTGGAGCATCCTGTACCCTGGGAGTCCGGACAAAGACCGTATGTTGGAATGCAGTACTACTTCGAAAAACCTACATCTTCGGAAATAAGCCATCATTTGCAACGAGCACTCGATTTCATCGCGGAGCAACCTTATGGCCTACGCGCTCCAGCAGTCTTGATTTACGCTTGGAATGAAAACGATGAGGGAGGATGGCTTGTCCCAACGTTGCCATGCGACACAAGCCATTTGGAAGCGGTTCATCGGATATTGGCGCCTGGCCAGATATCTCCGCCACCAAGTTGTAGCATCCCCTAGATCCTTGACAGGGAGAACTTGTTCTCACGAATGAATGGCTTCCAAGTACCGGAGGCCCCGAAATCGTTTGCGTCGACACCTGGTTGGGCAACTGGCAACACTGGAGCCGTGAGTCTGGGCGTTGGCATGCACCGTCAGAGACACTTATCCATTGCTGAACAAACCTTGGGTCTTTTGGAATACGGCTTTCAGATCAAACTGCCGCTCAAGTTCCTGCAGTCTGCTTCTCACGCCACGCCTAATGATATCAAGTTGGTCGGCAATACCAGGCAACTCCAACAAAGCGTCGTACTCACGCCGAAGGTCTGCAAGAAGGTCTGACGGCATAGTTTCGATCGACGCGTTCCCTGCTCGAGCGTCCCAAGCAAAGAATTGCTCGAAATCGCGCTGCTTGCCGGCCAATCCCTGCGAAGGCAGGCCGCGAACCTTCTTCAAGGCAAATTCCTCGAATGACTTGTTCCAGTAATGGTTAATCTGGCCCATCCCATAAATTGGTTGCATCGTTGCGATGTCGGTAACCGCCTTGAATTCGGAATCCAGCAATACGCATCCGGGAAGCAAAGTCGGATAATGTACGGGCCGCATTGAAACGATATCCCGAAGACGAGAAAGGCTCTTGCCGTGCTGGTCGGCCCGAGTCTCGCTGAAGCGCTCTAGGACGAATCTGTCCTCCATCTCGAATTTGAGACCGCTGCCAAACCATTTCCAATTGAAGAAAACAGATGACAGGGACCTTTCTAGATGCAGTGAGGAAATGTGATCAAAAAGACCGTCTAGCGAAATGGCATCCCGCTTCAGAGGTCGAAAGAATTCGTCGATATCCAGGTAGGCGACCCAGTTATAGGCTCTTAGCTGAGGCAGAAAATAGAGCGAATGCTCATAGCACTTTTGCTGCGGAGAAACCTTCGCCGCGACCGAATTCTTAATCAGCGTGAGAACGTTGTGGCGCGCCAAGAGCTCAAGAAGGTCTAGAGAACCGTCAGTGTTGTCATTCGTGTAAATGAAGAAGGCGTCGAACCCGATGACGCGGTGGTACGCAATCCATTCGAGGATACTCAACCCCTCATCTCGAGCAGTTGCGACAATCGCCCGCTTGTTAGATGCGGGCACCGTCTGGAGAGTGAGGTAGTTTATGAGTTTCAGGGGATCCCATCTATCGATAGTTGAAACAAGGCAATCCTCCTGCTGACCCGTCTCCAACACTGCCGTTTGCGACAAGTGTGCTTCGGCGCGCGCAGAGAACTCCTTAATTTCCTTTATGTGAGCCAGATAGACATTTTCTAAGTCGCTGGCACCTGCTCCATCCAGAGCAGCATCCTTGAACAGGAATCCCAGTACTTGAGCAACAACAGGCAAAGACGAGCTGCCGGGGAAGAACTTTCCGATCAGCCCTTCCACGTCCTCCCTGAGCCGCTCCCGCCGAACCGAAGGATCGCGCGTCCGCATTTCGGAAAGAGCTATTAGCAGCTGGTGCATCTCGTATCTTGCCCTCCCCTCCCCGAAAGAACCCGGCATAAGAATAAACCCCAAGGGCTAAAGTAAATTCAATATCCTCTCGCGTGCAAGAAGCTCATCTGATCAGAATGCTTCTGCCCGGATATCAGGGTGAGCCCTCATGCCTAAGTGCCTTTGATCGCTAATTTCCACTGCGCTGCATCCGCTTCATATTCGGCAGCCGGGCTTCGGCCCTCTCCACCACCGATCGACTCGAAGTGAGCTTCAGCCGATTTGACCCGCCCGTCTTTAACGGCCGCCGCAACATCGGGATATTTAGCAAGGTACCAATCGTCGTCCACTGTGGGGCCGCCGCCGCGGCGACCCTCGAAATATCCAAAACCAATGTAGTGAAGATGTGCGCTTTCAACGTCCCCACGACCAATTGCCTTGGCCACGTCCGGATTCTCGCGCAGATAGCTATCCTCATCGAACTCCGCCGCAGCAAGCGCCACCTGAAGCAGCAGTTTCAGCAGGCGCGCAGGTACCTTGACCTGCCCATTTCCGTCCAGCACCGATTTGTTGATGTTCAGTGCATTCATCAGAGATTCCGCGGAAGGTACGAACATTATTGCCCCATTCGTCAGATCGGATCAGAAAAGTTATGCTTTGGCTGCGGTACGGACCACTGTCCTCGTGGGCTTCTTCGTCTTATCTTCGTCCGAGGCCGTTCCGAGAAGTTGCGCCGAAACCTCCGCCAGATACACTTCTTGCGCCCCGGTCTCCCGCTTCGAGAAAGCGAACCGCTCGCGCGCGACGCGGTGCATGCTCTCAATCTCCTCGATGTGCTTCTGCGCCTTCAGCGAATGCGTGACGCTCGCGGCGTGACGGCGGTGGACGTTGAGCGGATCGGCGACGTAGGCGATCTTGGCGCCGGGCGCGGCGAGGCACTCCAGGTAGATGCGCCAGTCGCCGGCCATGCGCAGATCCTTCAGATCCTTCCGACAAGCAGCCAGCGCACTCAGCAGCGCTTCCCGCCGCCACAGCACGGAAGACACGTTCAGGATGGTGTTCTTGACGCCGAGGAAGCGGGTCACGAATTCTCGGCCTTCGAACACCTCGGTCTTCGACAGCGCGCCGGGCTCGATGCTGGCGTAATAGGGCTTGTAGCTCTCGTAGACGTGCTGGCCCTCGGCGTCGATCGACTTGGAGTCGGTGAAGCCGAAGGCGATGTTCGGGTCGGCCTTCATCAACGCCAAGAGGCTCGACAGGAAGGTCGGCTCGGAGAGATCGTCGGCTTCGGCGATCCACAGGAACTCGCCCTTGGCCATTTCGGCGGCCTTGGTCCATTGCGCGAACACCGAGCCGGAATTCTCCTCGTTGACCAGCAGCGTCAGATCGCGCTGGCGTTCCTCGGCCACCTTCATGATGACGGAGATGCTGTCGTCCTTCGAGCAATCGTCGAGCACGATGAGCTCCTCGATCGAATGGTTCTGATCGAAGATCGTATAGAGTCGCTCGGGCAGGCAGTGGGCATAATTGTAGTTCGGCACCGCGACCGAGATGGTGGGAAGCGAAGGAACGGCGAGCCGCAGCAGATCGCGGACGTAGTCCGTGAACGTGAAGTTCACCTCGATGATATCGGCCATACGCTCGCGCTCGGGCTCCGACGGCGGCCATTCCAGGAAATGCGCAACGGCGTCGGCCATGGCGGGCACGTCGCAATAGGGTACGACCTGGCCGACCTTCTCCTTTTGCAGGAAGCCGGGGATGCCGCCGGACTCGGCAAAGGCCACCACGGGCACGCCGACGCTGAGCGCCTCCAGCGCGACGGTCGGGAACGGATCCTCCCGCGAGGTCAGGGCATAGACGTCGGATGCCGAATAGAGCCCCTGCATGTCCGAGCGGAAGCCGGCAAAATGGAAGCGACCAGTCGCCTTGGCGCGCTCGATCTCGGGTCCGAGCCATTCCTGGAGGCCGGGGTCCATGCCGCCGACCCAGCAGAAATGGACATGCGGATGGTCCTGCCGAACGAGATTCCAGACCTGAAGGAAGAGATCGATGCCCTTGCGCAGGTCGGCATAGCCGACCCCGAGCACCATCTTGTCGCCTGCGACCAGCCCGAACTCCTTGCGGATAGCGGCGGCCTCGTCGGGAGCTTCCACAATCTGCTTGTAGCTGCCCTGAGCCCGGATCAGGAAGCGCTCGTCGCTCTCATCAAATTCGAGCGCGTCGGCGAGCTTGTCACGAACGAATTCGGAGGCGAAGACCACCTTTTGCGCTTGGCTGACCGCCATGCGCGCATCGTCTTCCAGGTTCTTTTCGCGCAAAATCCGCGGCAATTCGTGGACCAGCGAAATGGCCCGGAAGCCCATTTCGGCCGCGAGCTTCACCGCTCGTCCGCTTGCCGTGGTGTTGATGATGGCGGCAGAAAAGCCCTTGTCCTTGAAGTGCTGCAGCGCAGCCGGAAGATCCGAAAGCTTGCCGAGCACCGTGAGCGGCGCCGAGGCGCGATATTCCGCCTCCATCGCACCGCCGGAGAGCAGCAGATATTCCGTTTCCATGTTGAAGGCGCTGCGCAGCGTCCTGCCGATGTTGAGCAGCAGGTGCTGGGCCCCGCTCGGGAAGGCGTCGTGACCGATGAGCAGGATTTTGGGCTGCGAAAGATCCCGCGTCAGGCCTGTAGCGGCGCGCGCCGTGGCGTTCAGATAGGCCGAGCCGAAATGCAGGTCCGGCTCCAGATAGGCGCCTTCGCACCATTCGTTCCAGGCATTGACGCAGACAAAGGGTTCGCCGAAGAAGGTGTGCCGCTGCGCTTCTTCGACGAGCATCGACAGCCAGGCTTCATATTTCTGAGGGGTCGAGCCCTGGATGACCAGACCCGTGCCTTGACGCCGCGCATCATTGTCCCAACTCGGAACGACGGTCTTGATCAGCGGAAAGCTCGGTCGCGGCTCATCAGTCGAGTATTTGACCACATCATCATAGCTGTAGACCTGGCCGGCAAAGGTATCGTCCAGGATCTTCACTTCCGACGTGACCTGCGGCGTGAACTTGGTGATCTTGTGCGGCGGGAATTCGATCGCGCCATCGAGGCCCATCACGGTCGGATCGAAATCATCGAAGCTCTGGCTCATGATGATGATCGGATCCTCGCGGAACTTCCTCTTGAAGACGGCGCGCCAGCGCGCGACGACGTTGGCCGTATCCGGGATGAGCCGAGGACGATAGATCATCAGGAGCGGCCGGCCCTGCACGCGGATATAGCGGGGGTCGTTGAAGTGCCGGCAGAAATCGCCGAGCAGCCGCTCGTCGTCATCATCGAGATAGTCCTGCGAGATCAGGACCTCGCTCTCCATGCCGTCCCACCGACGAGTCCAATTCTCGTTCGCCCACATCAAGCAGAACGGCATGTTGATGTCGCGCGCCTTAAGGAACTGCTCGAGCGGCCGCTCCATGAGGCGCTTGCCGTTGAACCAGTAGTAGTAATAGACGAAGCCATGGATGCCGGCGGCTTGAGCCAGCTTCACTTGCTTCCGGATCGTCTCGATGTCGAGCAGCGAATAGAAGCCGAGGTCGCGCGGGACTCGCGGCTGGTAGTGGTCCTTGAAACGCGGCACGCCGCGGCTGATGTTGGTCCATTCGGTGAAGCCCGTTCCCCACCATTTGTCGTTCTCGGGGAAGGCGTGGAACTGTGTGAGATAATAGGCCAGCACCTTGGCCCGAGGCTTTGTGCTCGGGGGCAGCGGGCGCAGTTCCTCAAACAGTGCGCTCGGCTTGGTAAAACGCTTGATCTCCGCGGGAATGGTCGCTTCGTTTTCCGGCGGGGACGGGAAAATGCCCTCTTCGTGCCGATGCTCCAAATAGTGCAACAGCGGATTCTGGTCGGTCTTTCCCTTGAAGTAGCGCTGAATATAGAACTTGGTGTCGAACTCCGCGGACGGATTACGGCCTTCCTTATAGCCGTGGAAAATGAAGTGCTCGAAAGGATCAACGTTGGCCGCCGCGACGTCCTTGTAGGTGTCGAGATAATATTGCGCGTCGAACTCGGGGATCGGGCTGAACGGGCCTATGCGGTTCTTCAGATAGTGAGCAAGCGGGCTCTCTGTCGCCGGAATGGCGTATTTCTCTCGGTACCACGCGGGCTGAAAGTACGGGCTGGGACGGCGGCCTTCAGGCTCACCATGCCTCGCATAGTGCAGCAGCGGCTGAATATCAGCATCCTGAACATCCGGATAGGTCGTGACGTACCACATCGGATCAAAGATGGGATTTGGCTTTCTTCCCTCCTTGAATCCGTAGAGAAAGAAGTGCTCGAACGGATTTGCACCAACTGCAACGACGTCGGGATAGGTGACGGAATAAAACGTTTCGTCGAAGAGTCCCAAGCCTTCGAGGTAACGCCTGATCGCGAAGAGATCCTCGACTGACTTCTCTGCGGCCGGCGCGTCCGGCAACGGCGGCTGTATGAGAGGCTCAGCTTGGGCTGCCAAGTCCGAAGTGGCTCCGTTGGCCTTGCCAGGTCTCGAAACATTTTTGGGTTGAACTTTACTGGCGCCGGCGCGCTTTCCTTTTTGCTCTTTTTGCCCCGCTTCGCGCGCGAGCTTCGACAGGAAGTCAGCCATCTCTACACAATCTTTGATCAAGTATCGGTCTTATTCGCAATCGGTACATTAGAGCAACGTTGCTGTCACGCATATGAAAGCTAACGTTAATGCTGCTCAGAAATCAGCTTCAGCCTGCCCGAACTTGTATCGCAGCGCTCAAGATTCATCCATCGTTCAGAGGCCCGCAATGTGGATCGCTGTTCACCCCCGCGCTGCGTCGGCCGCATGACCGCTTTGCGATAGTCCGATAGCACTCAGTCTCTGCTTCGCCATTTCATTCCCTTGGCCAGCCGCCTTCTCAAACCAGGCCCTCGCCGCGTCAAGATCCTGCGCGACACCATTCCCGGAATGGAGCGCATCGCCAACGCTAAGCTGTGCCGCCGCTAAGCCCTGTTCGGCCGCCCGCTCGAACCACTCGAATGCCCGCTCGGGATCGGCCTCGCACCCCTGCCCCTTCGACAGCATCACGGCGAGGTTGAACTGGCCGAGTTGATGGCCTTGCCTGGCCGCAGCTTCATACCAGGCGACGCCCTTGGCGAGATCCTGCTCGACGCCGTTGCCGGTGCAATACATCACCCCTACCTGGAATTGGGCGATCATGTTGCCTGCCGCAGCCGCCTTCTCGAACCAGTGCGCGGCGGCCTTGGCATCGGCAAGGCCGGTTGCGGGATCGGCGTAGAGACTGCCGAGCGCGAGCATGGCGTCGGATAGCCCAGCCTCGGCGGCGCGCAGGTAGCATTTCGCCGCCTCCGGCCAGTCGGCCGCCCCGCCGAAACGGCCGGCGCGTAAGTGGCCGAGCTGCAGGCTCGCCGCGGCGTGGCCGCTCGCGGCCGCCGGCGTCAGGAGTTCGGCGGCACGGGCGAGCCGCGCCTCGTCCTTGCCGGACTGGATGAGGAAGGTCGCATAGGCAAGGCCGGCCTCGGCATCGCCACCGCTCGCGGCCTTGGCCAGCCATTCTTCCGCGCGGGCGTGGTCGCGGTCGACGCCGGTGCCGGCGGAATAGAGCTGGCCGAGCTGCACCTGGGCGGCCGGGATGCCGGCATTGGCGGCGAACTCGAACCATTTGATCGCGGCGCCGATGTCCTGGGCGATGCCGGTGCCCTTGAGATAGAACACGGCGACGTTGTAGCCGGCCGTGGCGTGGCCGTTCTCGGCGGCCTTCAGAAACCATTTGGCGGCTTCGCGCACGCTGGGGGCGACGCCCTGGCCGGTGGCATAGAAGCGGCCGGTGAAGAACTGGGCCTGCACGTCGCCGCGCTCGGCGGCCTGGAGATAAAAGTGCGCGGCCTCGCGCAGGTCCGGCTCGGTGGCGATGCCCTTGGAATAGAACTCGCCGAGGGCCTGGATCGCCGGCAAATGGCCGCGACGCGCGGCCTTGCGCAGTGCCGTCTCGGCCTTGTCGACGGATTTCGCAACGCCCTCGCCGCGCAGATACAAGAGGCCGATGTTGTACAGTGCGGTGACGTCCTCGCGCCGGGCCGCCTCTGCGAACAGCCGAGCCGCCTCCGCCACGTCCTTCGCAACGCCGGCGCCGTTGAGGTGCAGGAAGGCCAGCGCCACCTTGGCGCGGACATGTTCTTTCTCGACGGCCTTGCGATACCAGGACGCCGCGAGCTCGGCATCCCTGGGCACGCCCAGGCCCTGGAAATGAATGTCGCCGAGGCCGAACTCGCCGCCGGCAAAGCCCTGCGCCGCCGCCTTCTCGTACCATTCGCGCGCCGCGGCAAAATCTTGCGCGCAGCCGCGGCCCTGCCGCAGCAGCTCGGCGAGCAGCGCCTGGGCCTCGGCATTCCCCGCTTCGGCGGCCTTGGCGATCCAGCCGAAGCCGCGCTCGGGCTGCTTCTCGACGGCGAGGCCGTGCGGGAAGATCACCTTGGCGAGCGGGACCTGCTCGTCGGCCTTGGCGGCTGACTTGACAGCTTCCTGGCGCCAGACCTCGGGCGAATGGAGCGCGACGATGGCGGCCGCGCCTTCGAGCAGCAACCGGCCGAGGACGAGCTGGGCCTCGGCATGGCCGGCCTCGGCGGCGCGCTGATACCAGTCCGCCGCATCCGGCAGCGAGCGCACGACGCCCTGCCCCTGCAGATAGAGCCGGCCGATGTGGTAGGCCGCTTCGGCCGCGCCGCCCTTCGCCGCGATCTGCCAGGCTTCGAACGCCTCCATGAAGGCGCCGCGCTCATGCGCGGCGAGCCCGCGCTGGACCAGAGCGGCCGGCGCGAGCGACGTCCACGGCTTGAAGCGGCGCAAGAGTTTTGGCGTGCGCATGCGAGCTGTCGCCCTCATTGCGCCTCGCGCATGGCCTGGCCGAGACCCTTGAGCATGTCGCCGATCAGATAGGCCGCGACGGAGCGGGTGCCGACATGGACGTCACCGGTCAGCGTCATGCCCGGGATCAGGCGGAAGCTCGCGGGAACGTCGCGGAAATCGGTGCGGTCGACCGAGCAGCGCGCCTTGTAATAGGCCTCGCTCGGCTGGCCGTTGTCATCGACGGTAAAGGCGCCCTCGCTGACCCAGCGGATCTTGCCTTCGGCGGTGCCGTGCTCGGCATAATTGAACGCGTCGACCTTCAGGGTGCAGCGGTCGCCGGGGCGGACGAAGCCGATGTCGCGCGAGGCGATCTTGATCTCGGCGTCGAGCCGCGTCGTCAGCGGCATCAGGGTGATGAAGGGATCGCCGGGCTTCAGCACTGAGCCGACCGAGAGCTTGGCCAGCGTCAGCACCACCGAGGGCTCCTCGGCGGTCAGCCGCACCAAATCCTGGTGCCGCACCGCCTTGTCGTAGGAGGCGCGCGCGGTATCGAGCGCGTTCTGGGTGGTGACGAGATCCTGGCTGAGCTGCGCGTTCCACTGCTGGGCAAAGGCCTGGCGATCGGCCTTGAGCGATTCCAGCTGATGCTGCGCCTCCAGCAGGCTGTTGTGGGTGCTGTCGATCTGGCGCAGCAGTTCGAGGCGGCTGTCCTGCGAGATGTAGAGGTTCAGCTTCGATCCGCTGCCGGTCTCGGCGAGGCTGGAGCGCATGTCCTCGATCTTTCCGGCGATGTCGGCACGCTGGCCAAAGCGCTCGTCGTCCTTCTTCAGCTTGGCGATGGTGGCTTCGGTCTGGCTGATCTTGGAATCGTAGCTGGCGATCTGCGCGGCATATTGCGCCTTGCGCTGCTCGTAGAGCGCCTTCTGCAGGGTCGCGTAGTTCCTGAACTCGGAGTCGGGGCGGTCGGGGAAGACCAGCGGGGCCTTGGCGAGCTCGGCCTTGTCGCGCAGGACCTGCGCCTCGAGGCTCGCGACCTGCTGCTTGAACTGGGTGACATCCGCGGAGGTGAAGGTCGAATCCAGCGTCGCCAAGAGCTGGCCGGCCTTGACCTGCTCGCCCTCGCGCACGTCAATGGTCTTGATGATCGAGGGATCCAGCGCCTGGAGCACGTTGATCTGGTCCAGAGGCACGATCTTGCCGCCGACGCTGGAGACGACACGGTCGAGCCGCGTCAGGAACATGATGGCGACGAGCGAAGCAAGGAAGGCCACCAGCACCCACAGCGTCGCGCGCGCGACGATCGGCTCCGGCGCCTCGCGGATGGCGTCGGTTTCGGACTGGAACTGACGGACGGTCGTCAGCGCGGGGGCGTTACGAGACAAGGGTCGGCCCTCCCAGATTGGCGCGCGGGCGGCGTTGCGGCATGGCGTGGCTGTTCTGCTGGTGCCAGAGGCCGCTGTAGATGTCGTTGCGCGCCAGCAGCTCCTCGTGGCGGCCGATGTCGTCCACCACGCCGCGGTTGAGCACGAGGATCGCATCGCAATCGACCAGCGAGGACAGCCGATGCGAGATGATGATCATGGTGCGGCCATGGGCGATGCGCGAGATGTTGGCGTTCACGATCGCCTCGCTCTCCGCATCCAGCGCGCTGGTCGCCTCGTCCAGGATCAGGATCGGCGGATCGACGATCAGCGCGCGGGCGATCGCGAGGCGCTGGCGCTGGCCGCCTGACAGGTTCGGCGAGCCCTCGTAGATGTAGGTCTCATAGCCCCGCGGCAGCTTGTCGATGAACTCCTCGGCGCCGGCAAGGCGCGCGGCGCGCACCACCTCGTCGAAGGTCGCGTCCGGCTTTGCCGCGGCGATATTGTCCCGGATCGTGCCCGTGAACAGGAAGTTCTCCTGCAGCACCACGCCGATGTTGCGACGGAGGTGATCGACGTCGTATTCGCGCACGTCGATGCCGTCGATCTTGATCAGCCCGCCGTAATCCGAGTGCAGCCGCTGCAAGAGCCGCGTGATCGTGGTCTTGCCCGAGCCGCTCTTGCCCATCACCCCGAGCGTCGTGCCCTTCGGAATCTCGAACGAGATGTTGTTCAGCGCCGGCGAGACAGCGCCCTTGTACTTGAAGGTGACGCCGGAGAACTCGACATGCCCCTGCAACGGGTTGCGCACGCCGTGGCCGGAGCGCCCCTCCTCCGGCGGCTGGTTGACCAGGTTGCCGACGAGGTTGACCGCCGTGCGCGCTTCGTCGAGCTGGTTGACCAGCTGCGCCATCTGCATCAGCGGCGCTGCAACGCGCTGCGACAGCATCAGGAAGGCGAACAGAGCGCCGATATAGACGGGGTCGTTGGTCGAGATCGCGAGGTAGACGCCGAAGGCATAGGGCCCGCTGACCGCAAGCCGCTCCAGCGGCCTCACCACGGCCTGTATCGACACGCCGGCCATGCCCTCGGCCAATCTTGCTTTGGCAACGCGAGCGACGTGAACGTCCCACATGTGCTTTTGCCGGGCATCCAGCGCCAGCGACTTCACCGTGCGGATGCCGTTGAGATTCTGCACCATGAAGGCGCCTTGCGCACCCTCCGCGGCCATCACGGCTTGCGATTTCTTGCGGTAGGCCGGCAGCATCAGCAGCAGCCAGCCCAGGATCAGGCCGGTGACCCCGAGCACGAGGAACGTCAGCAACGGGCTGAAGAAGAACATCACGGGCAGGAAGAAGATCAGCGTCGTCGAATCCAGGATCGTGCCGAACAACTGCCCGACCAGGAACGTCCGCACCCTGAAGATCTCGCGCATGTCGCGTGCGATCAGACCGACCTGATTGCGCTCGAAATAATCGATGGGGAGATTCAGCACCTTCTCGAACACATAGGTCGACAGCTTCACATCCAGCCGGGCCGTCAGGTTGTGAACCAGATATTGTCGCAGGAAGAAGAACACCGCCTCGAAAGCGATGATCACCGCCATCGCAAGGCACAAGACGTAGAACGTATTGAACGCCTTGTAGTAAATGACCTTGTCCGACAACAGCCGCCAGAACATGATCGGCGCCAGAGCCAGGAGGCCGAGAACGAGCGCGGCCACGGCAACGTCCCGGACGATCCGACGCTCGCGGAAGATCAATGCGGTGATGAAGCCGAAGCTGAAGGGCTGCGTCTCGTCCGAAATCTCGTAGTCGCGCTTGACGAGGATGACCTCGCCCGTCCACACGTCCGCCATGCGGATGGGATCGATGACGAGCAGCGCGTCCTCTCCGACATTCGGATCCCACAGCACGACCCGAGGGTTGTTTTCGTCGCCTTCGAGGCGCAGCAGCACCATCTTGCTGCCGTCCTTGAGGCAAACGATCGCGGGCAGCGCTTTCTTGAGCTGGCTGAGACCGTCCCAATCCAGACGCACGACCTTGGCGCGCATGCCTGAATTGCGCGCACACCTGACGATCTCCGCAGCCGTGACCTCGCCGCCGGCAAGAACGTTGTCGTGGGTGAGCTGGGATGCGGTGAGGTGAAGCCCGTGCTGCCGCGCCACAATGACGAGCGCCGCAAGCCCGGTGGGCTCGACATTCTCAACCGTGGCTAGAGAGACATCCGCTGCGTCGGCGGATGAAGCATCGACAGTCATGCAAACCTCTGCTTGTGCAATCCGCGAAGATCAACGCCCCGGGACCCATCCACCCCGCTCAGCACACTCATTGTGCAGTTGCGAAGCAGCTATCCAACCTTAACCTTTTGCGTGTCGAAAACCAAATCCTTCCGCCCCGCGAGCGAGCAATTTCAGGAAAACTCGAAACATCATAAACAGCTGAATTAAGAGGCAATTTCCTCGTTTTGGAGCCCTCGGGCGAGCCTCTTCATAGGCGAAACGAGCCCCGCGGCAAGCCATGCTGCAGCGCAAGAAATTTCCTTGGAGTTTTAACCCTTTACGCCAGCCCTGCTCCTGAAGACGCGGACGCGCCCGCTGCCACTCCGGGCCGGACTTTTTGGGACCGGCTCGGTCGCGCTTGCGGAGGCGGCACCTGGACTGCTCGACGCGGGCACCGATCGCGCGGCCGGAGACTGCGCTGCTCTGGTCGAAGCAATCTGCAGCCGCAGGCCGACGAGCGGCTCCCGGCCGGTTGGCCCCGAAACCACCACCCGCTGTCCCGCGACCTTCATCTGCGGCGAGCCCAGGAAGATCGCGTCAGCCGTGATCTCGTAATGCTTGGCCGCAGAACCAAATACTTCGAACGTCGCCCCGACCAGTGGCAGCGCCCGCCCCCGGGTTCCTGAATATCCGCCGGCCTCAACAAAAGCGCTGGTTTTCGGCTCACCCGGTCCGCCCACGCGAACTGAATGGCGCACTCCGAAATTCTGAGGACGCTCCGCCCAATCGATGCCGACACCCTCGATGCGGGTTGGCGCCATCGGGCCCCCAAGCCATTCTCCCAGGCCCACCGACGTATCACCGCGCCCGGCGAGATGACCGAGCAGACGGAGGCCGGCAAAATCCAGCGGCGCCTCGTCCAGAGCCGCAAGGCCGAGCGGATCGGTCGACAACTGTGCCGATTGGATGCGCGCGCCAAGCGAACCGCCCGCTGACCGGGCGCTCAGCTCAACTTGAAGGCGAGCGGGTGCCGATAATCGAACGACGACATTGGCGCCCGGCGACCAGAGCACCGGTTCCTCAACCTCAGGAGGCAACAGGAATTCAACCGAGCCGGAGTTTTGCGGATCCACGGACAGACTAACCTTGGGCGGCAGCGCAGCGTCCTCCGCCGAATCATAACGGATCAAAAACAAGCCCTTCTGCAGATCAAGCGTCTTCTGCAGCGATGTCGATTTCATTGAGATAGGCCCCCAGAAATTCGCCACATCATAGCGAAGGCGTAGCGTTTAAGGCAATATACCGACCAGACGTTGTCGATTTTTAGCGTTAAATTGTGTCAACTCTGCACGGGGGCGATTCCAGTGCTAGGACTGGGCGATCGGCGCTGCCACGAAGGACCCATGCAGAAAATTCTCTTTGTTCATAATAATTTTCCTGCGCAGTTTCTGCCGCTGTGTAAAGCGCTCTCCGGCCGCGACGACATCCAGATGGCGGCGATCGGGTCGCCGACCGCACGCACCCTGCCAGGTGTTTCCTTGAAGAAGTACATGATCCCCGATGGGGAACTGGCAGCGGCACATCCGTTTGCACGACGCTTTGAGGCGGAGTGCCGCCGTGCCGAGCAGGTGCTCTATTCGGCCTCCAATCTGAAGCAGCAGGGATTCGTTCCGGACCTTGTCGTTGCCCATCCCGGCTGGGGCGAAATGCTCCCCCTGCGGCCATTATTTCCGGAGGCGCGGATCATCGCCTATTGCGAATTCTACTACCGGGCGAATGGCCAGGACGTTGGTTTCGATCCCGAGTTCCCCGACATGGGCGTCGACGGTCATATCCGCATTCACCTGAAGAACGCCGCAACACTGCTGGCGCTTGACGATGCGGACGTCGGCCTCTCGCCGACCCTCTGGCAGCGCTCCACCTACCCAGACGTCTTCCAGAGCAAGATCGAAGTGATCCACGAAGGCGTCGACACCGAGGCGATCCGCCCGCGCGACGATGCGGCGCTGACGCTGCGCTCTGGCAAGGTGCTCACGAAGGCGGATGAAGTCGTCACCTTCGCCACCCGCAGCCACGAGCCATTGCGCGGCTTCCATTGCTTCCTGCGGGCCCTGCCGGCGATCATGAAGGCCCGGCCAAAGGCCCAGATTTTGATCGTTGGTGGCTCCGGCACGCCTTACGGTCTATCCCCGCCGGAAGGCCATAGCTGGCGCTCCTATTTCCTCCGCGAGATCGAAGGCAAGGTCGATAACAGCCGCATTCATTTCACCGACGATCTGGATCGCGCCGGCTTCTTGCAGGCGCTGCAGATCTCAAGTGCCCACGTCTATTTCACCTACCCCTTCGTTCTCTCCTGGTCGCTGCTGGAAGCGATGAGCGCTGGCTGCCTGATGATCGGCTCGGACACAACGCCGCTGCGCGAGATCATAGACGGCAGCAACGGCATTCTCGTGCCCTTCTTCGACATCGAGCAGCTATCCCAGCGCGTCATCGAAGCCTTGGCCAATCCGCGCCGTTTCGCGGGAATGCGGCGTGCCGCACGGGAGACCGTGGTCAGCCGTTACGACCTCGATACGGTTTGTCTGCCGCGCCTTATCGACTTTTACAGGATCGCAGCCCCTGGCCGTGCCGTACGAGCGAAAAGGGCCGCGGCGAGCCGCAAGCGCTAGAGCCGATGGGCGCCGTGCTCGAACGAACTGCAGCTCTCCTCGATCCGGAGCAACATCCCGCTGCTCTGGAGCGGGCCGCCATTGCAAGCCTTGACCGCGGTGAACTCGAGGAGGCCTTTCACCTCGCCGACCGGCGCTGTCGAATTCTTCCAGTGGCCCAGGCGCGCCACTACACGTTGCGCGCCGAGATCGCCCATCGATGCGGCTTTCCGGCCGCTGCACTCAAGGACATCAGCAAGGCGCTCGAACTCGCCCCGGACGACCTCGCCGCCAATCGGCGCTTGATGCAATGGGGCGACGTTGAAAATCGCACCGCTGCTGCGCGGCGTCTGATCGAGCTTGACCGCGACATGGCCCTGCTCGGCGAAGCGGTGACGCATCTGCAAGGTCAGGGCGAGACTGCGCTCGGTGCGATTCATCGTGTCGGCGACGGCCTCACCGGCTGGGCGGTTTGGCAGGGCCGCGGACAGATGAGCCTGCGGATCGAGGCTGATGCGGGAGCGGTCAGCCATTCCATCAAGAGCGATCCGCAGCATGCCCTCGCCGCAAAGGCCGAGCATGCAGCAAGTTTCAGCGTCGTGTTTCCGCCCTCGACGACACGTCGCGTCGTGAGCCTGAAGCTAGGCCGGCGCGCCCTCGCGCGAAGTGCGTTTCCAGCGCCGCTTGCCACCAGTCGGGCAGCGCATGGGGCGATAGCTAAAGGAAATCTCATCGGCCGGACGAGAAGCCCAGCCGCCGACATCACCATCATCGTTCCAATCTACGATGATTTCGAAGCGACCCGCCGTTGTCTTGAATGCCTGATGCAGGCCGTCCACGACCACGATCGGATCATGGTCGTGCTGGTTGACGATGCAACGCCGGACGAGCGCATCGCTGCGTTGCTAGATTCCGTTGCAACCGCGCCCAACGTGCACTTGATCCGCAACTCCCACAATCTTGGCTTCATCGGTGCCGTCAATCGTGCGCTGCACGCTACGCCTTGCGGTGACGTGATCCTGCTCAACGCCGACACGGTGGTGCCCAAGGGGTTTGCCCTGCGGCTGAACGAGGCGGCCTACTCGGCTCCCGACATCGGCACGGTGACGCCGCTGTCGAACAATGGCGAAGCCACCAGCCTGCCACTCGCTTTTACCGCCAATCCATTGCCCCCCATCGAAAGGGTCGCGCATCTCGATGCAATCGCTGCGCGCGTCAATGCCGGGCGCGTTGTCGATATGCCCGATGGCATCGGCTTTTGCCTGTATATCACCCGTCAATGTCTCGATGCGGTCGGGGGACTATCCGACCATTACCATCGCGGCTATCTTGAGGACGTGGATCTTTGTCTGCGCGCACGCCAGCACGGCTTTCGCAACGTTTGCGCACCTTCGGTCTATGTCGGACATGCCGGCTCGGCGTCCTTCAGGGCTGAAAAACGCGCGCTGGTGGTGCTCAACCTCGCAAGGCTGCGCCTTCGCTTCCCCGATTATCGCAGCGAGAGCGCGACCTTCAAAGCACTCGATCCGCTGAAGTCAAGCCGCGGCGCCATCGAACGCGAACTCATCGCCGGCCAGCCAAGGACAATCGTATTATCCGGCCCGGGCGCCGCAGCGGACGTGGCAAAGCAGTTCGCAGGCTGCGCCACTGAACCGGCGCTTCTTGCCCTCTTCAACAAAAATGGCACGACGCTCGCATTGCGCGATGCCGGCGACGACTTTCCGCAATCACTCGATTTCAAGCTTCCGGCCGATCAAGCGGCACTCACCGAGACCATCATCGCGAGCGGTCCCTCGCGCGTTGTACTCGCCGATCCGGCTAACATACCGGCGGCATTTGTGCGGGATCTGATTGATGGCAGTGCGGCGTTCGATGTCCTCGTGACGGATGGCGGATTGCTTTGCCGCGGCGGCGGTTTTGATGAGAAGGGCCGCCTCTGCCCGGAGCTGCTGAGTGGTGAGACCTGCAATTGCAGGTCCAATACGGGCGAGAGCTGGCTCGATCTGCTGTCCCGCGAGAGCTGCATTCTCGCGCCCGATATGGCTGCCGAGGCCTTCTTGCGCCGCCATCTCCCCTCAGATCTCGTCCACAGGGTACGGCTCGTCGGCCGTTCAGACAACCGCAGCCCTACGCGGCCGAAAGCCGTCGCCTCGCGGGGGACGGCGCTCGGCCTGCTTCCCATTGGGCACGGCACCGGAGACTTCGCCTTCTTGCGCGACGTTGTGCGTTGCGTGCGGCAGCGTCGCCCGGACGCGAGAATTGTCGTGTTGGGCGAAACGCTTGATGACTTGGCGCTGATGGCGCTCGGCGGTGTGACGGTCACCGGACGCCTCTCGGTCGACGAGTTGGGTGGCGTGGCGGCACTTCATCGATTGGATAGGCTTTTGATTGCCCGACGCGCTCCCTTGTTTGGTCATCCAATGATCGAAGCGGCGTTGAGCGAGGTCGGCGTTCCGCTGGCCTTCTTCGACTGGTCGTTCGGCAATATCGGCGCGCATGAGGCCGACTTACCACTGGCTCCCACGAATGACGTCGCTGCCACGGCAGAAGATCTTTTCGGCTGGATGGCAAGCCCATGGTGAAAATGCGCCGTTCCGCCCGCGTCAGCGCCGGCGCGTCGTCCCCATCTCCCGGGGAGCTGCGCCACGAATTCGCGCGCAACGAGGAGACCGCTTTCTCCGGATTCGTCTATGATCCGCAGGACGTGACCCGCCGATTCGTGGTCGAACTCCTGCTCGATGGGCTGCCTGTCCGACTTGCCCGCGCGGAATCTTACGTTCCTGAGCTCGCCGCAAAGGGCATCGGCGATGCCTGCTACGGCTTCTCATTCGCTTTGACACCGGAACTTGTCAGCGACAGCCGCGTTGCCGAAGCTCGCCTTGCCAACGGTCTCGGCCCGATCGGCGCTTCGCTTGAGCTCAATGAAGCCGCAGAGGTAACTGATAGCCGCAACCTTGGCGCGGCCGAATGGATGGGGGGCTTGCGATTTCGCGGGTGGGTGCGTTGCCCGGCAACGGAATCGCCGATAGTACGCGCTGTCGTCGACGGCGAGCCGATCGCAGAAGCGCGCGCCAGCGGCTTCAGCCATATCGGCGGCATCGACAATGCCAATCTGGTCAAGGCCTTCGACCTTCACTTGCCGACGGATTACGCGGATGGGCGCGTTCGCCGCGTCCACTTCATCACCGAGGATGAATGGCAATTGACAGTCGCGCCGGTGACGTTCGTGGCTTTTCCAGATGCGCTCGAACAGTTCTTCGCAAGCTTCGGTGACACAGAGTCTGAGCGCCTGCGCGGTCAGATGCTCGACCGGCTGCTGCCGGCGTCTGCTCCCTTTACAAGCTATGAAGACTGGCGCAAGCGTTGGGATGAAAGGGCTCAGTCGCATTCTCCGATTGTGACCGTCGATCGTCCCACGGCCGTGGTGCTTATCGCAGGAGGCAATGAAGAGATCTCACTGGAAAGCCTCGACGAGCAACAGCACGACAACTGGGTCGCGGCCGCTCTGCCGGCGCTGGATGGACCGGGAAGCTTTGATCCCGACGAGCTGCGCGACTTTCTCGCTCACGATGGAAGCGACGCGGAGGTCGTGGTGTTCGCCCCTGCCGGCACCGTCTTCAACCAGCTTGCGCTGCAAGGGCTAGCTCAGGGCTTTGCAGCTATCCCGCGAGCCCGCGTCATCTATTCCGATCTGGAGGTCTCTGGCGAGGATGCTCGTCCATGGCCGCTGGCCCTCCCCGCCTTCGACTACGAACGGATGCTTGAGCAAGGTTATTGCGCGCAGTTCTTTGCCATGGACCGCGCAACGGTACTGGCCGCGCTCGCGGCAAGACCAACGAATCTCTATCGTCTATTCAACAGCCAATTCGACGACAATAGCGCGCCGCGCAACGAACAAGTTGTCCATGTCCCAATCCCGCTCGGGCGCATGCCACCGCTGGATGTGGTTGCGCACAGCCATCTGCTAGCCAAGGCAAGCCTCACCCATCTAATGGCGCGCGGCATTGCCGCAGAGACGAAGGCTCAGCGCGGAGCGCTCTTGCCGGCAGCCGCCGTGGCTAGGAAGCCCTATCCACGCACGCTCACCGTCATCATCCCTGTCCGTGACCGCAAGGACTTGCTGGCAACGTGCCTTTCCAGCATCGCGCCGGCGCTGACCAAATCGCGAGCGCGTGTTCTAGTCGTCGACAACGACTCGAGTGACGCCGACATGCTCGATTATCTCGAAACATTAAAGCGCAGCGGAACGGATGTGCTCACTGTCCCCGGTGCCTTCAACTTCGCGCGGCTCAACAATCTCGCGGTGGAGGCCTGCGACAGCGACGACGTGCTGTTGCTGAACAACGATATCAGGGCGACGGACACCGTTTGGCTAGCTGAGATGCAGGGCCGACTTGCAGAGCCGGACGTGGGAGCCGTCGGCGCGCTGCTGCTGTGGCCCAGCGGCATGATCCAGCACGCCGGCGTCACGCTCGGTGCGAGTTTCGCCGCACAACACATCGGCAACGACCGGCTCGCCAGCGATCCTGGCTATGGCGACATGTTGAAAGTTGCGCGCGAATGCGGATCCGTCACAGCGGCTTGTCTGTTGACGCGGCGCAGCGACTACCTCGATGCGGGCGGGCTCGATGAGGTGCGCTTTCCTGTCAACTTCAATGACGTCGACTACTGCTTGACCTTACGCAGCCGAGGCAAGCGCGTTGTATGGACGCCAACTGCGCGACTTTATCATCATGAATCGGCGAGCCGTGGGCGCGATCAGGCCGGCGACAAGGCCTCGCGCTTCGAGCGCGAGCTCCGCAACCTCCGCAACAAATGGGGCGAACATCTTCTCGAGGACCCCTATTACAACCCTAACCTCTCGCTGGACGCGGTACCGTTTTCAGCCCTGGCTTGGCCGCCGCGAGGATGGGGCCCGCGCGTCAACCATCCACCTTCGGCTGTTGAACTCCCCCCCGGATTCTGAACGATGTCATTGAAATTTAACCCAACCTTCTCTAGCCGCAGCAGGCGGTATGGATTTGCGGCGCCGAGCACTTCGGGGGAACAGCAGGTGTTTGTAAATGAGCGAATGGCTGCAGAAGTCATTCATTTCGTAGGTTGATGCAATGGTAAAGAAAGTTCTCAACGCTGGCAGCGGCCCGGTCAATCCTGAGCGCCTGCAGCGCAGCTTCCGCACCGGTGGCTGGCAAGAAGTGCGAATGGACGTCGATCCACGGGTAGCCCCGGACATCGTGGGCTCGCTCGAGGATCTCAGTCAGGTTGCCGACAAAAGCTTTGACGCGGTCTACTGCTCGCATAGCCTTGAACATCTTTATCCGCACGACGTCCGCGCGGCGCTACGCGGAATCGTCCGCGTGCTCAAGCCTGACGGCTTCGCCCTCATCACCTCGCCGGATCTGGAGCCGATCGCCGCCCTGGTTGCCCAGGGGCGCGGCGAGGAAGTCGCTTACGAATCCCCGCTCGGTCCCATCACAGCCCTCGACATGATTTACGGGCACGCCGCATCGATCGAGAGGGGCAACCATTTCATGGCCCACAATACGGGCTTTACCGAAGAACGGATGGCACGACTGCTGTTGGAAGCGCGCTTCGACGAGGTGCTGCTGATCAAGGGCAATTGCTACGACTTCTATGCGCTAGCCTTGATGCCACAGGCCGACAAGCCTCAGATCCTCGGGGAGTTGCGCAACGGCGGGCTCGACTTCAGCGAGTAGGTCGACGGACGATCTGCCAAGCGAACAGGCATTGAGTTCGCCGGCGCCTGCGACTGCCGACGAGCGAAGAGCACGCTAGAAAAAACAAAAACGCCCCCGAAATCGGGGGCGCTCGTTGCCAGCATCTCGCGAGAGGGCTCAGCTCGGCTTGTAGTCGGTGTCGTTGAAGATGAGGTCCTGCACGTTGGTGAAGGTCATCGTGTTGCCGCCATAAGTTACGGTGGTGACGCCGGCCGTCGTGTTGATCGACACATCGGTCGAATTCAGGCCATCCATGAAGGCGACGTTGCTGCCCGAGCCGCCATCGATCGTGCTGTTGGTGATCGACGTAACCTCGAACTGATCGTTGCCCGAGCCACCAGCGATCGAAGCAGTTCCCGAACCGGTGATGAAGAGGTTGCTGCCCGAGGATGCGGAGGCATCGATCGTATCGCTGCCAGAACCGGCCCAAATTGTGTTTGCACCGCCTCCGGTGACGGTCGCAATTGCCACCGAAGCGCCATCCAAATTGGCCTGGTTACCCGAGCCGCTGATGTTGACGACATCAATGCCAGATCCGCCGAACAGCGTGTCGTTGCCATTGAGCGTAAACGTATCCGTACCTGAGCTGTCGCCCGCATAGATCAAGGTGGCGCCAGAGCCGGCCACCAGCGTGTCGTTGCCGCTACCGCCGGCATACATGGTATCGTTGCCGCTGCCACCGGTCATCGACACATTGCCGGAGCCCGAGGCGTAGAACGTGTCATTGCCGCCGCCACCGGTCATCGTGGTGTTGCCACCGGCCGTCGACGTCAGCAGCTCGCTGCCCGTACCGCCGGTCAGGGTGTCGTTGCCGGCGCCAGCAGTGAGGGTGCTGTTGCCGGAGCCGCCAACCAGCAGATCGTTGCCAGTGCCAGCAGATTGCAGGATATCGTTGCCACCGCCCGAGATCAGGGTGTTGCTGCCCGACCCGAGCGAAACGATCAGGTCGTCACCCGTGCCGCCAACCATCGAATCATTGCCAGCACCGCCCCACAAGGTATCGCCGCCATTGCCCGCGATCAGGGTCTGGCTGCCGCTACCTGCATAGAGCACGTTGTGGCCATTCCCGGTAGCCTCAAGCGTATCGTTACCGGAACCACCATAGAACGTGTCGTTGCCACCGCCTCCGATGAAATGGTTGCTGCCGCCGTTGCCGTTATAGAACACATCGTCGCCGGAGCCGCCGTAAATGGAGCTGTTGCCAGTTCCGGCGATCAAGAAGTTGTTGCCCTCGCCGCCGTAGATCGTGTCGTTGCCAGCGCCTGCGGTGATCGTATCGTTGCCTGAGCTGCCCCACACCACATCGTTGCCGCTGTCGAGCAGCGTGACCTTGGCGGGACCACCATCGGCAATCACAATGCCGACGTCCTGCGTGCCGCGGACCACAAGGCTCCCGCCGGGCTCGACCACGATCAGCGCATCGTTGGCGTCCGTCGTCAGGCCAGCAGGCGAGTCACCCTCGATGAGGACATTCGCCGTCGGATCGACGGGCTGATAGCCGTTCAGCCCCTGAACTCGAATTGTATCGCTCGCGGTGGGAAAGAATCCCTTCGAAATCAGATAATTGTCAATTTCGGTAAGCGTCGTTGAATCGACATGAGGCCCAATGAGCGCGTTAAACTGAGTTTCGGTATAGTCATAAGTAGACATGTAACTGCCCCTTCAAAACCGGAGGTCGCAACAACCCTCGGTTCATTTCCACAAAATCGCCACTCGCCCTCGCCGGCGCCTCCTGGTCTAAAAAGGAGGCGGATCACGAGCTATGCTTAATTATTGGTTAGATAGCCGGCGCGAGGTATTGGAGTCAATCGCTAGAATTGTGCATCGCGATCTCAAAAATTTCCTCTTAGTTTCAGCCTTTTAATTATGCTTGCTACCAAGTCGTGCCGCCCCGGTGGGCGACTCGCCCGATCTGTGAGCATGCTTTTTTAGCCGGATGGTGAACAAGGAGTTTTACGGAACTTTTACTATTCAGCATGCCGCAGACGCATCCCTTGGTTGAATCACTTAGAATTACCAACAACTGGCCACATTCAATAGGCGGAGGATCCCAGCAGGACGATGCAGGTCTTGAGCAGAATTTTGACGTCGAGCCACAGGCTCCAATTGTCGATGTACCAGAGGTCGTGATCGACTCGCGCCTTCATCTGCGAGAGCGTGGTCTCGCCGCGAAATCCGTTGACCTGCGCCCAGCCCGTCAGCCCAGGCTTGACGTGATGCCGATAAGCGTAATTTGCGATCAGCTGTCCGTAATAATCCGTATGCGCCGCAGCATGCGGCCGTGGCCCCACCAGCGACATCTCCCCGCGAAGAATGTTGATCAACTGCGGCAGCTCGTCGATGCTGGTCCGTCGCAACCAACGCCCCACATGAGTCAGGCGATCGTCATTGCGCGAGACCTGCTTCACCACCCGACCGTCCTCCATCGTGGTGAGAGTGCGAAACTTGAATATTCTGAACGGTACTCCGCTAAAGCCAGTGCGGGCTTGCGTAAACAACACCGGACCTTTTGAGCCGAGCTTGACAAGCAGCGCAGCCACCAGCAGCAGTGGCAATGCCAGAATGAGCAGCACGGCGCAGACAACGATGTCGAACGCGCGCTTCGCAAGGCGCTCCTCGAGGCTCAGCGGAGCGCGCTGGATCTCGGTCGCCCAGACCCCTCCGACAGACAATTCATGCCGGCCAAGAAAACGCGAGACCTTGGGATCGGGAAATAGACGGACCGGTAGTGGCGCAGCACGCAGGATTTCCGCAAAGCGGTCGATCTGATCGGGCCTGCCCCAGTCCATCAAGAGAAAGAAGCTGTCGATCCGATGCTCCGGGCGTGCGACATCGATCAGTTCGCGGCCGAATTCGTCGAAGTCTTCTGACGTCGGGATGATCCGAAACTGCGCAACCTCGTAATCGTGAAAGGCGAGATCCTGCAGGTAGCTGCGCGCCTCTTCGACGCAGCGATCACTGACGACCACCACCTGCCGCGGCGCGATCACGCGCATGGCGCGAGCTTGGCGCAACCGGGCGCCGAGCAAAGCGCGCCAGCCGACCAGCACACTCCAGCCAGTCAGGAAGAATACGACGGTCGCCCCACGGGAGAGATTGGGGCCAACCTTCAGCAGAAACGCCAGCGTAACGAGCATGAGGAAGACCGCGATCCATGCTAACGTGAGCTGGCGACACTGGAAGGCGGGCTGCATCAGCCGCCTCACGGAATAATTGCCGCGGTAGGCCAGAAATATCGAGAGATAGAAAGCTACGGCACAGGCCAGACCGATGAAGGTCGTGAGGTCCCCGACCTCCTGCAGCATAATGCGATGATAGCCGACCGCGGAGGCCAGACTCGCAAGGACCAACAGGCAAAGATCGACGAAAAATACTGCAGGACCAACTAAATAACCCGGAAAGCCAAGCCGAAGCCCGCAGACCGTGGCCCCACGCCCTGCTTCGCGGGACAGCCGAAAGTCGGTAATGTCAGCCACAAGAATGACTCAACTGTAACCAGATTTAGAAAAAATTAAGATGGCCTTATAGAGACAACTTTAACGTTTGGCGAGTCGTTTGCTGGGATGCGGCACCGGGCGCCGCGCCGGCGTCGCCCCGAGCCCCTAGAGCAGGCAAGAATGCAACACTGATTCGGCAAAACTCCCGCACAATTTGCCGGGACTTGAATGAGAACATCATTCGTTAGATTGATGGGAAACGATCGGCGGAAAGAGCGCTCTGCTCGCATAGAGAAAAGCCATATGCGCTCGGTAATTTCAGTCGTCCAACGCAAAGGTGGGGCGGGCAAAACGACCATTGCCATAAGCTTGGCAGGCGATTTGCATCGGCGCGGCATCTTTGTGGATGTTATCGATGCCGATCCACAGCGATCCGCCGCGGAATGGGCCGCGCCTGGACGGCTTCCCTTCCGAGTCTCCGAGGTACCGCTGCGTTATGGTGAGGCAGCCCGCTGGGCCAAGCTTATCGGCTCATCGCCGGGGAGCGTCACCATTATCGACACGCCGCCGCACGAATACGCGGTTGGCGCTGCGGTCGCGGTCGCCGACATTGTTGTCTTGCCCTGTACACCCTCGGGTCTCGACCTGAGTGCCACAGAGGAAACGATTTCGGCCATCGCCTTCGCGCGCGGAAAACGTGGCGCCGACGTCCCGACCTTTCTCGTTCCCAATCGGGTCGATCCCCGAACTTTAGAAGGCCAGCAAATCGTGGAGGCGCTGGGCGAACTGGGGGAGACAGTCTGTGGTCCAATCGCTTCGCGACTCGCGTACGTTCGCGCTTTCTCGGCTGGCACACTACCCCGAGGTTACGCTATCTCGACGGAGCTTGCCGGACTGAGCGAGCCTGTGCTTGAGGCAGTCCGACAAACGATGGACGCCTCCCATCTGCCGACAACTTAATTATTATTTTGGTAGGAAGATAACAGCTCTTAGCAACAGCGATAATCTCACTCGTGAAACCGCTGATAAATCAAAATACTGTCTTCGGATACTTGGAGCGAAGTCATTCCCATCCTCGATCAATTGCAAGAACGCGCGCGGAACACCGGCACACGCGAGCGACCGCCCAAGTCTCTTGCCGCTTGATCGAGTTCATCCGAGCGG